>CAZEQQ010000537.1:0-2172 GCA_964514425.1 uncultured archaeon | reverse complement strand
CAATAGACGGAGTAGAACAAATATTAAGATCGATGTTCTATGAAAGAAGAAGTAATGAGATAATAACAAGTTGGATAGGAATAGCACAACCAGAAAGTGAAACATACATAGAAAATGCACAAGCAGCAACATTACTAACAACAACATTCTCTGTTCTAATAGCTGCAGTATTTGCGCCAGTATGGATAATGCTAAAAATTATAGGACTAAATGAATATCATAAGAACCATAAAGAATTAAATCTTTGGTTAGTAATTTTTCTTATTTGCTTCTTAGGTATGTTTGCAACAACATCTATAAGATATGTAGTGCCAATACTAATCCCATTATCAATAATGACCGCCTTAGGGTGGCAAAAAATACTTGGTGGCAGAGTGTTGAAGACCTTGATTGGCGATACTCAGGACTGGATTTGCTATTTTACATCTTTCCACCCTCCTCTCTTGTAGCAGAAACCATCACTCACTCTCGTCTAACGCTTCTTGTCCTTCAGTTGCTGACACCAAGGCAGACTGCATAAAGAAGGATAAAAACTTTTGTTTAAGGAGTGAATAACTTTTGTGAAAGCAAAAAAGTAAAAAATTCTTACTTTTAAGTAACTTTAAATAGCTCTATTAGTTAAATTTTTTACCTATATAGAATGAAATACTTACATTTTGGTTTGAAAGACGAGTGTTTGTTATGAAAGTTGGTATTGATTGTTGTAGAGTAGATAGATTTAGAAAATCAGAAATAGATTCTAATAGTTTTTACAAAAAATTGTTTACACAAGAAGAAATTCTTTATTGTCAAAGTAGAAAATTTCCAGAGCAACACTTTGCTGCAAGGTTTGCTACAAAGGAAGCTATTATTAAAGCACTATCCTCTTTTGATGCAAATATTAGGTTCTTAGAAATAGAGATCCTCAAAAAAGAAGATAATGCCCCCTATGCAGTTATAAATAATGAAAAAATTGAACAAAGAAATATAAAAGTGGATATAAGCATAACACATTGTGATGACTTAGCTATCGCAGTAGCTATAGCTTATGACTGTACCCCCTAACCAACTCTTTAGCAGAAATATTCTCCAAAATTCGAAACATTCCAAGTTTTGATAGAAATTATGAAAAAATAACTCTTAAATCCGTTAAAGTTTTAATCAAAAACTTCAGAACCATCTATCATACTACAGTGAGTCTTCATCCCAACAAGAATGAAGTCGTTTTATAAATCAAACTAGATGAAGATAAAATACTGTTACAAGAAGATAAATTTTTGTCCGTGTGAGTGCACGTAAACTATCTTATCTTAACAAAGTGCAAAGGATTTTCTCCATTATCACGAAGACTATAATTTAATAAACGGACTATAAATTAGACATAACGAAACTATTCTATGATTCTATCAATTCTTTTCCTCTTTCTATAGAACATAATGTCCACGAAACCAGATAGAAATGAGCGAACAACATGAATGGGTAAACTTATTTCAACATTAGTTCTTTGTAATTTAAAGTTATCAGTACGTGCTGTAATAGGTAAACTATCGGTCATAAAAGCATATTTATAGCCTGCTCTCTTTATTTGTTGTGATGCCTCAAAAGAATAGTTTTTTTCCTCTCCACCTGGCCAACAAAAAGTTTCAACCTTTTTAGATAATTCTGTCTCTATTGCCTTTTTTGATTCTATAATTTCAAATTCTAAAATGTTCAAAGGAATCTTTGGACTCAATCTCAAATGGGTATATGTATGACAACCAACTACGTGTGTCCTAGATAAATCTTTTACTTCTTCCCAAGTCATATATTCGCTATTTCTTAAATTACTTGAAGAATCTCTTATTAAACTTGGAGATATAAAAAACCATCCTATAAATTCATATTTTTCTAAGAGTGGTAATGCATATTTATAGTTTGTATGATAACCATCATCAAAGCATATAATAAGACCGGGTTTGGGCTTATTCCATTTACCTGACATAAATAAATCTAAATCACTAATTGAAACAGGACAAAAATGCTTCTTATAAAAGTTTAATTGCTTTTCAAATTTATCTAAATGTTCGAGTGGTGTCTCATGACAATTTACTGCTCTAATGTAGTTGTTCCTAAAAATGAATTTTAGTGTTTTTAAACCTAAAAATGACATTCCTGTTATTGTAAGAATCATTGAGAACAGAGTGATAAGTTTTT
>CAZEQQ010000536.1:0-2190 GCA_964514425.1 uncultured archaeon | reverse complement strand
ATATTAGAAGCAATAATTCATGAAAGTGAATAAATTTTGGGTAATACTTCAAGTAAGCCGATGATTCTTTTAATGATTCATGCAATGTCAGATCTTTGCTCTCCGTTGGAATTTTTTTGAAAGAATAAATTTTATTATTAAGATCGAATAGGTCATATGATGAATCTTTTCCCGAATCTTGACTGAAATACTTGATATTTTGACAGTAATTAGCTAATGGGTAATTTATTAATTTCAAATCAAAAAGATGGCTTTGAAGATAAGAAGCACGAACGTGTTTGTCCAAACCCAAAACTTCTATTTTATTTTCATCAAAAATTCTATTCTCATTAGTTTTAGATCTTTTATCTTTATTTGAGGAAAATTGCTGATTTATATTTTTTTCTAGTTCGATAACTTTTTTATCCAAACGCAAACAAATAACTCTTCGCAAACAGTAAAAAAGATAGTCTTTCAAAGTTGACTTTACAAGATCAATACAAACATTATCTTTTAACTCATAATTATTGGATGATTTGGCAGTTTTAATAGAATTAATTGATTCAAAAAACTTCTGGACGAAACTTTTTATTGAATCATAATCTTCATACTTATAGAATAAAGATAAATACCTTTGCCAAAGAATAAAAAACTTCAGCATTCCGGATTCTGACAAAGTGTCAAATAATACCTCTTTTAGCCTCTTATAATCTTGATCCGAAACTTTTCCAGAGAAATATAGAAGAAACGACATCCATTTCGATAACTCAAATTTATCAAGAAATAACCCCTCAATACTCCTGGGTTTATTTGGGCTATCAGAATAGCCAATCTGTTGAATTTTTTTATAGAAATTTTCAAGAAGAAAATTATCGTCTTCAAGAAGATATTGAAAGACACTTGATTGTTCTTTTAATTTCTCTTTAAATCGCTCAAGTAATTCCCTTGATCCCGAATGTGAAAAATAATAAACCTTAATTTTTTCTTTGCCCAATAGAAGATCGAGATCACTATTTGGTAGAAGAGTTTTTGGTATAGAATACTGTTCTTTATCTGTTTTTCTGATTGGATTTTTTTCATGATCGACATGAAGAAATCGATCTATCAAATCTTTTTTTTCTTTTTGTTCAATGGTATTTGTTGACGAAAAAACCAACAGTAAATCATCCACATATCTTGCGTAATATTGAGGGTTAATTTTATCCAATACCTCGTTATCAAATTTCGATAAATACCAATTTGAGATTATGTTTGATGGAAGAAAACCTATTGGTAGAAATGGTTTTTCTTCAAGGTTAGTATTACCTATTTCGAAATGCTTTGAATATTTCTTAAAAATCAAACCTAAAAATTCAAACAGAAAAATGAAATCCTTATTCTTTTCTTTTATGGTCTTAAGACAATCGGCTTTTAATTTTTCAAAGTCGATTCGACAATTATAAAAATAACTCTCCACATCCATGCTAATCATTACAACATTATATTTTTGTTCCAATAGATGCTCAACAACATTGAATGCTTCATCACGCCAACTTTCATATTTTTTAAAATATGGATAAAACAAAAATGGAGTCATGGCATCATTATGATCATCTATCCTAGCGTATTCGCTCTTCCTTATCCTATTGCTAAAACACCTATCAATTAGTTTTTTGTCAAGATAAATGCCAAATTTTAAAATCCATAAAACCCCCAATAAATGTGCTTCTACAGGGAGATCAATCATAAATTGAGTTTCAATAGTATGTATTTTCTCATTATATGTGTTTTCTATGGGCGGGTCATTTTTTTCCTGGGAGGAGTTATTTTCGTCATCACTTGGTTTCGTAGGTTTTGGGAAACCCCTCACTTTAACTTCTTTACATAATTTCGAAAACAAATTACTTCTTTCTAAAGGATCAATTATTTGACCTGCTAACTGATCGAAATAATCGTCGTTAGCTAATAATTCTTGCTTCCTTTCAAAGATTGCTAATCTATCAACATCAATAGTTAGGAACTTATCATAAAAAGCCGAAGACTTCCATTTTCGATATGCGTTGCGTAAATCCTTTATTAATCGCTCTTTATCAATCATCTATCCCAGCCTGTAAATTTTAAGTTGAAAAAAATTATTTAATGTGATTATAGCATAACGAGAACTCAAGATTTCCACCTACCCCAGCATCACCCTCGCCAGTCCCACCAATGCGCCGCACAGAACGAGCCAGG
>CAZEQQ010000535.1:0-2191 GCA_964514425.1 uncultured archaeon | reverse complement strand
TTTCTCTTCTTATTTGATTGCGTCTAAGACAGTTTTGATGCCTATCTATGGGAAAAAAAACAGATAGCAAGGTATTCTTTGAGCTAAATTTTTGGAGACTCTACTATCACAAAAAGTGCGTTAGAGACCACTCTCGGTTATTCTACTTTTTCAGACTTCAAACAGACATTTCATTAACATGAAATAGAGAACATTAATAAATAGATGAAAATATTCAAGCTTATAGAAGCAATTCACACCTCCAAGAAGGAATAAGATGTGAAGACATAGGTGATAATCATTACAAGCAATTGTGATTTGACAACAGAGAGAATAGAATCAGTACTCAGAAGAGAAAAACGGAATGAAACTTACTATAACATAGTATGTATTATATTAGCCTTTTCAGCAATAGTAACTGGGCTCATACTAAAGAATTACTTAACTATTCAAGCGATCAACGATATTTATTTATTGTTCAATCTCTTCGCTATAGGAGCAGTCTTATTTTTCATTACTCCACATTCTCATTTATTTCCTAAGGAAAGAATTGAAGAAAAGATGATAAAGTATATCATAGGAAATGAATTAAAAGAAGATCCAAAAAGAGAGGTTATATACAAGATTTCTATTATATTCTCAGTAATTAGTGCAACTGCAATACTAATTGGTTACCTAACAATAATGCTTATTCTTGGGTCAGAGGTTCAGTGGTGGATTCCAGATTTTTTGTTTATAATGTATTTTTCCATATCAGCAGTTGCTTTTCTTATTAGTCGTATAACACATTCCGTTGTGACAAGAGATGGAAGAAAAAATCTAAGACTAAACGATTATGTTGTACCTAAAAAAGTCTATTTTCAGTTAGAGACCACTTTTAAAAGAAGATTTTGTACTACTTGGATAGTAGGTGTAATTTGTGGTTTGTCGTATATCATAATTGCGATCATTTTTGGGTATACCATAGTCGAAATATCTATCCTTAACCCTGTATATATAACTTCTATGATTATCGGTTTGATTATGATCATTTACATAATAATATCAGCCTGTTATTTTACATTTAGATTTATTGATTTTTCTGATTTAATGATAAAAGAAAAAGATACTTATGAGGAATAAAGATAGATAACATTCAACTAATTGTTGATTAAAATACCCTATTATTTTGCTATTGTTCACTTAAATCTAATTCATGTTAGAGTTATTTTTTTCTCCAAGAGTTCTTAATTGATATAACCATTTCATATATAATCACAATTGTAGTCATCAATAAAAAGTCAAATAATAGAAATATAGCAATAAAAACTAATGTTGGCTGAAATTTAAATGGTGATAATGGAGGATAAAGAACAGTAATGTTACTATCTAATAATAATTCTAAACTATCACAAGCTTCTAAAACTTTCAAAGCAGAGTGAGTAGAAGGTAGAGATGTTATTAATGCGCCTGCTTCTGGTTTATCTACATTCGAGTTTGAGGGGAAGCCTCCAAATAGGGAATCTTGTGATTGAACCAATGAATTAATCATTTCTGTTGTAACACCAAAAAGTTCGCAAAAATTGAAACCATTGTTAACGGCAAAGTCTATAAGAGTGTTTAGTGTATATGGACTACTGGAAGAAACATAATATTCAACAAACTTTGATTTTAAGAAACTAAAATCAATTAATTCTAATTGATTACTTGCATTAAAAAAGTCATATGCAGCAATACTAGCAGCAAGAGTTCCCATTCCCATAGCATAAGGCTCTTGAAATAAGCCTTCATCATGTTTCAAGTTAAAAATAAACTCCGTTGTTTTATTCCAATCTATTACATCTGTAGCATTTAGTTCTTGTAAGAGAAAATAAGCATTCCTGCAATAACGAATGCTAGTAACACCAAAATTTTCTTCATTTTCAATCTTATAGTAAAATGAGCGAAATGAACCATCACTCTCATTATATGCATTAAGACACATCTCAATCCACTTTTCTTTGTGTATTCGATCTGAAACACCTAAATTTCTTAAAGTTTGATAATAATCCCATAAGTATATAGGACCTAGTAAAGCATCTTGTATATTAGTGCCTTCTTGTAGCCTTGATATAATAGCCTCAATGAAAGGACTAAAATCAAAAGTTTGGTGTTTGTTCAATATCAATAAGCCTAATAAGCCATGAACCGTTGTGTCATAAGAGATGGTGGAAGGAGAAACATCAAACGGAAA
>CAZEQQ010000534.1:0-2203 GCA_964514425.1 uncultured archaeon | reverse complement strand
ATTTAACCTAATATTTGCTGCATTTGCTTCTTCTATCAATTCCCATATGGATATACCTGCAAAGTCCGCAGCTTGACCAAACGAGATCTTTCCTTTTTTATACTCTTCAAGAGCATAACTTATTTTTTCGTCTCTCACTGATTTATACAATAGTTGCTTTACTAAAGTATCTCTATCAATATGCTTATGCTCAATCAATTTTTCTATATCCTTTTCAAGGTCTTTTGGTAGGACAATACCGATTTTTTCACTCATAACTTTTCCTCTTTAAGTTTATATTTCTGCTTTTCTTCTCTTTGAACTCAATTTTTACCCTTTTTTATATACTCCCTATAGATATCAATAGAAATCCAACCATTACTTGCATATTTAGATAGGTTTACTTCATATAAATCAGAATCAATGATGTCTTTTTCTACCAGTAAGAGTAGTAGTGTTGATGTAGTAATTGTTGGTATTTTTTTTTGCTCACAAAATAATCTCCCTTTTCTTTCATCGATTGCAAGCAAAGTTTTCTTTTTTTCGCTTAAAAGGATTGATTCTAATTCTCCATTATTCAAATAGTTAATGAGATCTCCGCTACAAAACGAAGCTAGTTCTACTTCACTTATCTTTTCTACCTTTATTTTGCTATTTTTAATATAGGCTTCGATAATTTGTGCATCTGAAAATCCTTTGGATAGTCCTTTAATGACTACTTCTTCATAAACTGCTTCAGGAATGAATGCAGTCTTAAATAACTCTAACACAAAAGCAATTTTTCCAATTTTTGTAAGATGAATTAAAGGAGAGGAATCAAATATAATCATATAGTTAAAATGTAACAATCGACATATATGAACATTTTCGATGAATAATATAAGAAAGAAAGGAAGAGAAAATGATAAAAAAGTGAAAGGGAAACCTAATTGAAAAAAAGGTGAAGCACAAGAGAAAGAAGAAGAAAAAGAAAAAAAGAATAAGAAATGGAAAGGTAAAAAAAGAAAAAATTATTCTATCTTGTTTGATTTACTCTTCACTAAACTTTGAAAGAATAGCTGCTTTTTCAGAATTAGAATCATGTAAAGGATCTCTAGAATACTTAGATTCAAGCGATGCAGAGGCGTTAGGAAAACTAGGAGACGAGAGAGCAATTGAGCCATTACAACAACTATTAGAATATGAAAGACATTTGGATGTTTGTTCCGAGGCTAGGACAGCTTTAGAAGAGATCAACAAAAGAATAGGAAAGGAGGAAGGAGAAGAGTAGATATAATTTTTTTACTATTCTTTTTTTCTTTTCACCTTTTGTTTCATTTTTTTTCTTTTTCTTTTTTCGATTTCTTTATATATCTTTTTATTTTTTGTTTTCATTATGGGTCGTAAGATTTTTTTTCGTTTTGATGATTTTCCCCAATTTTCTGCTGAGTTGAAGAAATTTTCTTGGGAGGATCTTTATGGTAAGCGTTCTGTTGATTTGCGTTCTTTTGACGGTTCTTCTTTGATTCCTGTTTCTGTTACTTTTGATGGTGAGCATATTCTTCCTTTGTCTTCTACTAGTTTGCAGTATCTTGATTCTTCTGGTTTTGGTTTTTCTTCTTCTTCTTCTCTTGTTTCTACTGATTCTTCTGGTGTTCCTTTGCCTCTTCATTCTTCTGTTTTCGATTCTGGTGTTCTTCTTTCTCGTTCTTCTACTATCAGTTTTTCTGATTTTCTTTGTCTTCATGATCCTCTTACTTATCTTTTATCTTCTCCTGATGATCTTTCTTCTCTTCTTTCTTTTTCTCTTGAATTGTTTTCTGATGGTCTTCTTTTGTCTTTTCCCTATTCTTATACTTCTAGTCCTTTTCCTTCTTTAGGTGTTCTTCTTCCTTTTTCTGGTCATCTTCTTGTTGTTATTGGTCATTTTAAGCCTCCTTCCTTTATTGGTCCTACTTTTCTTTATCAAGATTTGCTTCCTGATGCTGACGATGACGATGGTTTTGATTCTGATGATGTTGAGTTTGGAGGTTTTTGGTAGTCTTTTGTTGGTGATTTTCTATGTCTTCTCGTATTCATATTTCTTTTGACAACATTAACACTGTTGTTCGTTATTCTCCTGTTTGGACTCCTCCTAAACGTTATTACCGTTCTTCTTCTGGTACCGATGTTACTTCTATCCCAATGCATTCTCAAACTTTGTAGGGGCTCCATAAACGAAGATGTAAGGTGATAGAAGGGGAAA
>CAZEQQ010000533.1:0-2204 GCA_964514425.1 uncultured archaeon | reverse complement strand
AGATTCATTGATGTCGATGATTGTGAAAGAAATTTAAACTTTAAGATGGATGAAGAAAAGAAAAGAGCAAAAAGAAACTTTCTATTTTAGGTATTCTTTAAGCGATTCTATTATTTTGTCAAAGTTTCCCATTACAGTCTGGATGTTTTCTCCTTTTAATCTATTCACAAAGTGGCTATTGACATAAACATATCCACTATTTGTCATAGAGGCGATAGAAACAAATTTTGTTCCATTGTCCTTGATCTCTTTTATTGTGTTAAACAATGCGTCATCACACCCTCCTTCATAGTAATCTGTTATCAATACCAATGCTGTTCTTTTTGGATCTTCAATCTTTTTTTGTGCTTCTCTTAAGGCCAAGTCTATGTATGTTCCTCCTCCTAAATTGGTTCTTAGTAAAGCTTCTAAAGGATCTCTCACATATTTAGTTAAATCTTCTACCCTTGTATCAAAAGCGAGTAACTCAATATCTACTTTTGGCAGCTCTGCAAATATTGATGCTAGAATAACAGTTTGCACCATAGCTTCTACCATAGAACCACTTTGGTCTACAATAATAATAATTTTGGAAGGTAACTCTTTTTTTCCTGCTCTGTGGAAGTACAGTTTATCTACATACAATTTCCTTTCTTCTACATCGAAATTCGTCAAATTTTTCCATATTGTTCTTTTCAAGTCTAGATTCCTGTAAACCCTTTTTGGAACAATATCGGGATTTGGAACTTTCTTTACTGCTTTGTCGAATCTGGTCTTTAATATTTCAGATACTTCTTTTACATATTTGTTGATAATCTTTTTTGCATTGTTCAAGGCTTCTGGCGGTAAATAATCCTTATTATGTAGCAGTTGTTCAACAATTCCAATTGATGGAGAAATTTTTTCTGCCAATTGCTCATCTTTTAAAAGTTCCATAATTTCCATTTTTTTAATCATATCTCTTTCTACAAGATCAAACACATTTTCTAGTTCATTTCTATCTATAGAGAACCCTTGTCCTCTTTCATTTCCCGCCCCTCCTGGAGCAAAGCTCATATTAGTACCTGAAGCGGTTGCATCTCCATCAGCATTTTCGATACCCATCCCTTGACCGATAGAAAGATCTGTAGGATGCATTTTGTGAGATTGGTCGTCAACAATACCACCATCAAACTCATTTTGTCTATCATTATACATTTTATCAATTAATTCTTTATTTCTTTTCCACTGTGAGTAATCTTCAGCGTTTACTTGAGATTTGAGAGAAGAACGGAAAACATCCTTTATTAATTTGGAACGAACTAATCTATCAGCTACAGATAAAGAAGTGTTAGATGAGGAAGATACTTGATTTTCACCTTCTTCATTCATTACTTTTTGCACAGCTGGATGATTGGCTAAACTTTTTTTGCTTTTAATCAATTGATCTAAAGGGTTTTGATTTTTCATGAAATCAGGAGGTAAATCATTGTCTTTACATAAATCAGGTAAAGGTTTTTCTACTCCACCAGTGTTGTCTTTTGTTCCTAATAACAAATTCCAGTATGTTGCAGCTTTTACATTGCTTTCTTCTCTTTTCATATATTCATCCTCTTAACACTTTACTACTTCGTTCTTTTAGAATATTGTAAGTAGTTGTTTCTCCAAACACTAAATTATTGTAATCTTGTTCTCTATTGATTTTTGTTAATGATTCCGTTCCTTTTGTCATATCATATTGTTGTATTACATTCCAATAGTAACCATTGTCATACTTTAGTTCGAGTAAATGAGAATTTGCTTCTATTTTGCTTTGGTCGATTGGCAAGTTATTTTTTAAGTAAACTATAGTTCCTTTCTCCTCTTTCTTCTCTGCTTCTATTGATAACTTTGCTAAGTTTTTTGTGTAAAAGGGTAAATTAAAATGATTGGGGTGTCTATCTAATGGATTCTTTTTGATTAATGCTGCTTTCTCAAAAAGGTTTCCAGGTTGATACAATGTCTTTAGATCGAATGTTTTTTCAGTTATATTATATTTTTCTATTTTTAATATCCCATTGGAACTTATTGAAGCATCTTTTATTTTTATGATGTTATTTTTTTCAAACGCGTTGAAAAGTTTTTCATTATTTTTTCTTATCATTGAATAAAATTCATTCATGTTGATTAAGGATGATAAAAACATTGGAAATTCGAGTTCTACAAAATAGATGTCATTTTGATCTCTTTCAAGTATTCCCTTTAAT
>CAZEQQ010000532.1:0-2210 GCA_964514425.1 uncultured archaeon | reverse complement strand
CTTTGATGAACCATGGATTGTAAATAATGAAAAAATTGCTGAGCAAAAGCCCGCTATTGTTGTCGAAGGAACTTTTGGTCCTGAAAGAGGTAATGTGGGAAGTGCCCAGTATGCACGTTTTTCACATGTTTTAGGTCCAGCATTGAATGGAGTGTTAGCTATTTATTTACTACCTCAATATGCAGAATATGCGGGAAAATTAGCTAAATGGAGATATGATTTAGTTTTAGCTTGTGCTAACTTTTCATTGAATAATCAAGGACCGGGTAAAATTCTAATTATCGACGCGTATAAACCACAAGAATTAGATGAACTGGTGAGTGCGGTTAGTCAAAAAAATGTTCACAAAGTCAATTCTATACTCTCTCAACATATTGTTTCTATGTGTAAATATGGCATAGATGAATTTAATAAACTGTATAAGGTACAAAAACAGAACTCATTTATGACAGAAGAAGATTTAGATTTACTAATAAATGATAAAAGGCGGTATTATCTATACTCAGATGATGAAACAATTGGAAAAATTATGATGTTCAACAGGAAAGCATTTACTGAATCTTCTCAAAGAAATGGGCATACTATTCTTGGAGATGCGCTTATAAATAGATATTGGCTTGATAGGAAAGTCAACTTGATTTTCCCTAGACTGGATCATAACGATTTAGATTACCTTGACAATAAAAACTCTAAAGAGTGGAACATATTAAGAAAAAGGAATGATATCAATATATTAACTTTCGATGATTTTAACATAAGAAATACTATGCTTTCTCAAAGATTAAAAGACATAAAATGGGAAAGAAACATTGCTACTATAAAAAATAGAATAATAAAAGAGTTTAAGTCAGAGTATATAAATAATAGAATTGAACTCATCTAATATTTATAACAGTGTATTTGAATTAAATTGTTCAAGTATTATCCTGTCCAGATATTTACCGTTCTAGATATGTTTTTTCGTTAATGATAAAAAAGGGAGTAGAACATGTTACGGAAATAGCAGAAGATGAAGAAGAAAAAACAAGGGAACTCTAGTGAAGGAACACTAAGCTGATATTTATTTAAGCATCATCATATAATCCAAGGACTTAAACTGTCTATTAGAGAAATTTAGACAAAGTTTTGGGTTTAAATACTAAAATAAAGAAACGATTATAAAAGATGATGATTAGTCATATTTAATTAGTATAATACATCAAAATTGCTACTTCCGAGGACATTATATGTATCAAAAATCAATTGATGAGTTTATAGAACCTAAAGCAAAACTAAAAGACACAAAATTTAGCTATACTGAAACGGAGTACTACACAGCAATAAAAAGTAAAATAGAAAGATTAGAATGGAAAAAAAAACCATATAGCAAACAAAATTGGGGGATCTGGCTTCATCGGATGTCATCATATATCGGTAGGATCAAACCTGCGATAGCTCATCTTTTGGTCAAATATTGTACAAATGAAAATGACATAATTTTAGATCCTTTTTGCGGTGTTGGAACAATTCCTCTAGAAGCAGATTTATTAAACAGAAAAGCAATTGGAAGTGATTTGAGCCCGTATGCTTACACGATTTCAAAAGCTAAATTTGATAGAAAGCCCAAATCATATTTAGTTAACTGGGTCGAAAGTCAAAAAATAGATTATGAAACCAGCACTGATTGGATTGAGGAAAGATTTCTAGAGTTCTATCATCCTAAAACTTTAGAAGAACTATCTTTTTTTAGAAAGAGAGTATTTGAAGACAAGGAGTGGTTTATTTTGGGCTGCATCTTAGGGATTTTGCATGGACATAGACCAGCTCATCTTTCTGCAACAACAAATTTGGTTGTTCCTTACAAACCAGTCTCGGAAGCAATGTATAGAGGTGTTAAAGAAAGAATAATATCAAAAATAAATCGAATGTATTCGAATAATTTTCCGCCTGTGACACAAGGCAATATTCTAAATGAAGATGCTAGGAAACTTTCTTCTATTTCCGACGAATATATTGATTGTATCATTACTAGCCCTCCTTATTTTAGCACTCTTGATTACATTGAGGACAATAGATTAAGATTTAATTTTCTTGAATATAAGTATAACCAAAGACGCCTTTTGAAGGATAAACTTATACAGTCTGAAAGTCAGTATCTTGGAGAAATGGAAAAAGTTGCAAAAGAAATACAAAGAGTTCTAAAGCCAAATCACCCTTGCATTCTTATTTTA
>CAZEQQ010000531.1:0-2222 GCA_964514425.1 uncultured archaeon | reverse complement strand
TGCAGAAAGAGTTGAAACGAGCCCCCCTATTAATAATAAAGATATACCTAAAGGCATAAAATCTCTTGCTACTTCAGCCAATCCTAATTCTCCTAAATTACTTAAAAATTGCCAAGTTTGTTGCCCTTCATTGGGAGTTGCAGCTGCTAATGCAACAAAAGCAACAAAAATATATATTGGAATGACGAGAACGAGAGAAAACATTACCGCTCTAGGTACAGAAGTGTTGGGATTTTTTACTTCTTCTCCTGTCTGAACAATAATCTCATACCCTTCAAATGCTATGAAAGTGAATCCCATCGCTATGAGTATCGCAAAAGTTCCTAATTCAGGAGGAAAGGGAGGATTTAGTTTTGCTATATTACTTTGTGGCGACTTAAATATTGCTACTAATCCGCTTACAATAAAAGTAAAAAGTATAATCAATTTGGTTACAGTAACAACATTCCCTACTTTTCCAGTTTCCATCGCTCCAAGATAATTGATAAAGATAAAAAGAGCAATAACTATTATGGCAATAATTATAGAAAAAAGAGTTCTATTACCAACATTTGAAATGATGCCAAAGTTCTCAAGAAAATATACTAAATACGAACCAAAACCTAGTGCATATAAACTCCCTGCAACGATATGAGCTAACCAATTAATCCAGCCACTCAAAAAAGCTTGATAAGGTCCTAAAGATGATTTAACCCAAAGATATCCTCCTCCAGCTTCAGGAACAGCACTTCCTAACTCAGCATAAATTAAAGCAACAAAACCTGTTGCAAAACCATTAAGCACAAAAGCTAAAATTAATGCAGGACCTGCAATACCCGCTGCAATGCCGGTGAGAACAAAAATACCCGCACAAATCATTCCACCTACTCCCAGCATAGTAATATCAAATTCACTTAGTGTTCGTACAAGTTTTGAATGACTATTGACTGAAGATGTCTCAACTAGTTTTATTTTTTTGACACGTTTAATCTGTGAAAAAATAAACACTAGAAACAATAAGTAAAGAAATGCAACCACTCCGAGATAAATATAAACATTAGAACTCATATCATCACGAATTTAATTTAATCAATCCAATTCGATAAAAATGAGGGCTGTATATGAATTTATCTTTAGTTGTAAAGAATTATCCATTAATAGCGTCTATTTTTCCATTATTCCTCTTTCCTATGTCTTTAAACTTGAACTCAAATGAAGAATTTTGGAGAGACAGTCGAAATAAAACAAGAGTAAAAAAATTCCTACATTTACTAGCTAAATTATATAAAGTACTAAAACTTAATTATTTTTGCTATGTATCATATTAAACTTGTCACTGATTCTGCAGCGGATATTCCACCTGAATTATAGTATGATTTTTTTAAAAAGTGTGAGGTTTATATAGGACACTGATTTTTAAAAAGTGTGGTCTTTATATAAAGAAGTAATGGAAGAAGAGAGAGGATAATGATCCCACTGTGATAATCGAGATGAGCAAGCATCATCTAGATGCAATGAGATCAGTACAAATCCATCCTAAACAACAACAGGAAGAAAGGACGAAGAAGGATGAGCAAGAAGTAGATAAGCTAAACTAATGGTCGGAAAGTAAGAATAATGAAGTACTCCTCCACAAGCAGGAGGACACACTTGCGAAAGGTTTGTAGAATACTTATTGAAAAGAAAAATGATAAAAATGAACTAAAAAAAAGTTACTTTAGAATTTTCTTTAATGGAAGCAGAATGTGCCAAACCAAATATTCTCCACCAATATGGCTTTCCTCTCCTTCTATTTTTTCCAATTCTTTGTTTAACTTCTGATTAAATTCAGTTACTAATTTAGTGTAGATAGGGTAAGCTTTTTCACTCAACGGAATAATTCTTAATCCTACTTGCAATTCATTAAGCCATTGATGAAAGGCTTCAGCGTCTGTTAAAGTTGAATTCTTTTTCATTTCAGTGAACCAGTCAAAGTATTTCTCTAAGTATTCCAACGATTGCTTCAGTAAAACTACAGTACTTTGTGTTGTTTGAATAAGTAAATCGAATACTTCTTTTAGTTCAGTACTATCCATAGTTTGTAACTGTTCAGGTTTCGTTAATTTTTGAAGCCCACCAAAAATAAACTTGGGATTTATCGTATAAAATTTTGATTTCGTGGAAGGATCTTGACGAACTTCATTGACTATGTTTAAATCTATTAATTCTTTCAAATCACGATGTAACGTAGCTTTACTCCTTTC
>CAZEQQ010000530.1:0-2223 GCA_964514425.1 uncultured archaeon | reverse complement strand
CCTGTAATACTCATTTTCCAAAATAGACGACTATCTTTCTGATTAGCAGTCATTTTTGCATACCGATAAAAAACAGGTAAAAGGAAAAAAGCACTAAAAACTATCACAATAGCAAACCAAAAACTAAAAATATCGGTCCAAACTAGGTCAAAAAGAATGATTTTAGTGATTTGAAAATGGCTAATTGTTTCATCTAAAGGGATCCAAATTAGATAAAGATTGAAACTTAATAAAGATAATAAAATGATTTTGGAACCACGAGGTGAGACAATCATTGCTTGTTGCAAACATGCGCCAAGTAATAAAGTAATGGAAATAGCTTGAGAAGATTGTAAAACTCTAAACATATAATTGGTTTGAACCAATCTTTCTGATAAGTCAAAAAGTTGAAAGAGAGCAAAGGCAAAAAGAAAGTATGCCCAAATAGCATAGAACGGACTCTGTCGCTTTCTACCTATAAACAATGTTAAAATTGCACCTAGTACGAGAACCCCTATTGCTATTCCTTTCGCGAGATAAAGCAAATTATCTACCTCGTGATAAGCTTTGAGTTAAGACCTAATAAACTTTACGAAACTATAAACTAGCATTAAATCACTTAAAAAAGAGAATTACAAAACAAACAAACGAATAACCAGATAATTACTCATCGAATTGAGGCTTAGGCATCCAATCATCTTGAATATCTCTGGTCTTTTTAGCATTCCTATAATAATAAAGCATGGCTAAAAATAGAAAGATTCCTGAGATGAGCCAAAAAACGGTATTTGAGCGTTCCATTTCTTTTTTAACATTGAGTTTTACAGTTGTTGAATTATGAACCCAATCTTTACCATCATGAGCAGCCACTTTAATATAGTAAGAACCAGGTAAGGTAGAAGATACGTCCCATATATAATATGAAACATTAAGAAGATTGGTCGCTACAACCTCCCATTTTAACCCATCTAATGAGATATAGATTGAAAAGTTTAGTGGATCATCATC
The DNA here is from genome assembly GCA_964514425.1 of uncultured archaeon. Classification (GTDB taxonomy): domain Archaea; phylum Asgardarchaeota; class Heimdallarchaeia; order Heimdallarchaeales; family Heimdallarchaeaceae; genus CAZEQQ01. Next base: position 1,236 of record CAZEQQ010000530.1, on the reverse strand, counting down.
AGCATCTATACATTGCCATTCAACTGTATAGTTTGTAAAAACTTGATTACGAATCGGTGGGTTTTTAACAGAAAGTTCAGGAAAAGAATTGGTATATGTCAGTCTTGGTTCAGAAGCAAGAAATAGTAAAGAATCAAAGATTAAATCGTAAGAATAAAGAAAATCTGAAAAAAGGAGTTCGGAGTAATTTAAATAGGGAAATAGAGAAGTATTAGTTTCTAATTGAAAAGAAAACCCTAAAACCCCATGATATTCATAAATGTATTCTAACCAATGGCTAAAAGAAGGAGTGTTTAATCCTAAATCTTCCCAAAAAGAATAACTTGAAATGTTTTGTAATTCTTGCCTAACAGCTAATATTTCATTTTCATCAAATTCAGGTAAAGAATAATTTAAATCACTTAAAGAAACAATAGAATTGTTACCAGTTGTTAAACTGATAGCACGATTAAAATTGTGCTGATTCATAAAATCATAAATAGTTTCTAATGGAAAATTTGTAACATTATCATTGTTAGGATAAAGCATAGGTATAATATAAATCTCTGAATTGGCTAAAATATTGTCATAGTCGTTTACATTTTCGAAATCATAAATAATTTTGTCAATAAAATAAAGGGCATTGGTGATGGTTAGATCCTCTCCAGGTTCATTAGCTGCAACAATATAAAACTGTGTTTTGGTAGTAGTTATTGTTTTATCCGTTAAACGGACACACCAGATGGAGTTATTATCACTTGTTTCGTGTAATGAGAAAACATCTAGTATATCTGAATATGTTTCATTCAAATCTAATAATTTAGCTGTTACAACTGAATAATTGTATTCACCATTATAACTATCTTCCCAAATATAGGTGTAGTTTCTTTTAATTGTAGGATGGATAGCATAATCCTCTATACTATCTGAATTTGATGAAGTTCTGTAAAAAACAGTAGAATTTTGTTCAGACTTTTCCCCATAAACAACAGGGTATATCAAACAACTTACTAAAATTACACTAAATATTACAATTAGTTCTTTTCTCATCATATTTGGAACAATTCAAGAGCTTAAAAATTTTGGGTTAAAATAGTACTTAACTTAAAATTTAAGGAGAATGAATCTATTAAGAAGTATATCAATGGTTATTAGTGTCCATTATTTTTTTCAAAGATTGAGTGAGCTTTGCTTGAAATTTATTCCTACGTGAAAAAGGAATATCGAGTTGATATCGTCTCGTAAACTTCTGTTGCA
>CAZEQQ010000529.1:0-2226 GCA_964514425.1 uncultured archaeon | reverse complement strand
TTTCATTATTTACAATCCATGGTTCATCAAAGTACCATGCACAATCACTTGAACCATAAGGCAAATCATCGAATGTGAATGTAAGACCATTGTTACTCCAATATTTATTGTCATCAGAACTCCGATCAAAAACCCTTAATTTCAGGTCATTTTTATCTCCAATAGTTCTAAATATGTTTTTGACTCTAATATCGTCTTCGTGAGGCATAATGCTACTCCATAACTATGATTTTAATAATACGTGTAGTAAGATGAATAGTAATATTAATAAGTTTTAGCTAACATAATTTATGCATATAGATTTGAGCTTAGTAAAAAATATTTTAGATAGAAATTTTTCACATATCTTTTTAGATTGTAAAGATTATATATTAAGGCTTAACGGGAAATCGTATAATTGTGTTAGATACAAAATTAAGGGAAGTGAAGCTTTTGACTTTGCTTACATAACAGGAGCTGCATACATGCTAACTAAACATGGCTTTTTTCTGAATGGTTCAATAAAATTTTTCAGGCATCGAAATTATAACATTATTGATTATTGTCACTTATATTTTAACCCATTCAAAAAAGATTTAGAACTCCAAAGTTGTAGTACAGTTAAGTTTATTCAAGAGTATCCCGATTTATTAGTTAAGGATAAAGAATTGATTTTATTAGAGTACGATGGTGAGTCTAACATTGAACCTCATTTATATGAATATTTAAAAAGTATTGACTTGAACCCTAATATGTTTCTTCTATACAAAATTAACAATAAAACTTATGAATGCTTGGAAGGTTTCTTAGAATACATTGCTTGCAAGAGTTTCATTAATTTAGGCTACTATGTCGAAAATCAATCACCTTGGAGTTATCATGGACGCCCTGATTTTATTGCTTACAAGCACCCCGTATTTGGTTTGTTAGAAAAAGAAATGCGTTTAATTCAACCTATGTTATTAAATAAACTTAGTCTTTTAAAAGTAATAACAAGCTCATCAATAAATAACAAAAAAGCAAATCACAAGTATTCGGAGTATGAAATACTAGTTGGTGAAGCAAAAATTGGTCAAAAAAGAACTCAATTAGAAAAATATTTAGGGCTAACTGAAAAAAATCAAAACAAAAAGTTTTTGCAAATTGCAGATTATGGTTTCGAAGTTATTCTTGATAAAGAAGAACAAGAAGGTGTCTATTCCGGTCTCATAAACATAGACAAAAACTTTGATATAAGGATCTTCTATCCAAAAAGAAATAACCTTCATAACTTGCTTCAAAAAAATGAAGATTTAATATGGTTAATAGATTATATAAAGGGTATGCTATTATACAATTTTGACATTGATGAAGTTAAACATATATTTAACACTACTACTTTATCAAAACCAATTTTTATTGAAAAAATAAAAAAGATAGATGTAAGGGATATACTAAAAATTATCTGAATTCTTGGAAAAAATTCCGTAGTAATCTGTCAGTGAATACTGAAAAATAAAAACGCTACTTGATATCACCTTTACTACCAACTGTTTGAGAATATGCATAGCTTGCTTTGCAGATGTAATTACAACCCATGATCAATCTCTCTCCCATAATGGGTAGATAAACAATTTTAGATGAAATCTGCTCGGTATTTTAATTTAGAAATACTCGGAATGGTTATAAAAAATTGAAAACATTTGAAAATGTAACCACTTTATCTACTTTTACTTAAGATTACCTTTTAAGAAAGACGACATTCTAATAAGCTACGGTTTTCCAGTTTTCTATTTAATTAATCAATGCACCTGTATTTCGAGTGGAATTTAACCTTAATCAATTACCTGTCGATGGTGATTTCTTTTGTGGTTAACTTTTGGAAACATTAAGTGATGGCGTTCTACAAAAAAAATATATAATCTTACATAATTTATTCTTATGACATTATTACTGTATCAAAAAGATTCTTATATAAAAGAATTCCATGCAAAAATTGTGGCTATTGAAGAGAATAACATTATTCTAGATCAAACTGCTTTTTCTCCTCAAGGTGGAGGATTACAATCCGATACAGGTACTATAGTCTTAACTGATGATTGCACATTTACTGTTTCTCATGTGTCGTTAAAAAGTGGAGTTGTTCACCACTCTGTTTCTCCTCTTCCTTCTTTAGATCTTATTGATCAAGAAGTTATTTGTAATCTTGATTGGGAGCCTCGTTATCGTCAAATGAGGATGCATACAGCTCTTCATGCTATTTCTGGT
>CAZEQQ010000528.1:0-2233 GCA_964514425.1 uncultured archaeon | reverse complement strand
ATATTACCTATGAAGACTTTGACTATAGTTTTCAATTTGATTTTAACGTGTCTGATGAGATTGCCGCTAATGCTGCTCTTGTAAGGAAGAATATAACTACTGCAGATTATATCATCTGGTATCGATATTCTCCAACTATTAAAGTTGATTATAGTCAAAGAATTATTCTAAGTGTAGCTCTTACAGATTTAAATGGCACATTGTTAGAACCTACACCAAAACTTGAGACATACAACTTAGTTTTAAAAGGAGAAAATCTTAATCAAAAATTACCTGTTATTAGATCAGAGCAGGATACTTCCGATTCTAATTTAGAATGGTTTGTTTTTAGCTTTCGAGTCCCCTTCAAATCTAATATTGTAATGGCAATGCTATTTGTTGTAGGTATTTTATGGGTAACAGAATTTATTCCTTTAGCTGCAACAAGTATTCTCATTCCTGTCGCAGGTGCAGTTCTTATACATCTTCAGTCAAAAGCAGTTCTAGCTCCTTTTGCAGATCCTACCATTTACTTGTTCTTAGGAGGGTTCTTAATCGCTAAAGCTATGAATAAAACGAATTTTGATAAATACTTAGCATTAAAAATAGTTAAAAGCAGTCCTAATGACCCGAAAGTAATAATGCTAATTCTGATGTGTTTAGCAGCCTTTTTATCAATGTTTATGAGTAATACCGCAACAGCCGCAACAATGATACCAATTTCTATTGTTGTTGTAGATAAGTTAAAAGTTGGGATAGAAGAAAAAGATAAAGAGATTGACAAATACTCAAAGGCTATGGTATTAGGTGTAGCTTATGCTGCTGCTTTTGGTGGTATAGGAAGTGCTATTGGAACGCCTGCTAACCCTATTGCAATTGCATTATTGAATCAATATGCAGGTGTAAATATTTCTTTTGCAAAATGGTTCATTTTTGGCTTGCCTATGGTTATAATTACGATCCCGTTGATGTGGATTTATCTCTGGTATGTTTACAGACCAAATGTGCCTAAAGAAAATATGGTACAAGCTAAGAATGCTGTTGCTAAAGAATTAGAAAATATGGGTCCTTTAAACAAAAAACAAATATATGTTCTATTAGTTTTCATTGGTGCTCTCATCCTTTGGCTAACAGAAGATGCCAAAATTAATGATGTTCTTCTTCATGAAATCATTTTTGGTGTTAAAATAAGCTCTTCAATAGTTGCTTTAATAGCTGCTGGTGCATTGTTCGTCATAGGAATTCTTGTGGACAGAGATATTAATGATGTAAATTGGAATGCCTTAGTCATTTTTGGCGGAGGTTTGGCATTAGGAGTAATTATGACAGAAACAGGAACATCAGAACTTATTGCTTTCTCTATCGCGAATATGGATATTACCAGTACGATAGTTGTTATTATATTAGTAGGTGTAATAAGCGTTGCATTGACTTTTGTTGCCTCTAATACCGGAACAGCAGCTATAATGATTCCATTAGTGATACCACTAGCATTTCTTTTAGGGATAGATCCTGTTCTATTAGCTGTAGTAGCTGCTATAGGTGCAAGTATAGATACAGCGTTACCTACAGGAACTCCTCCAACTTTGATAGCTTATTCAACAGGAAAGTATAAGGTTTCAGAAATGGTTAAAATAGGAATATGGGTAATGTTGTTTGGTACAATTATTTTAATCTTTGTTTTACCATTCTTCTGGAGAGCAATAGGAGTAGTTTACTTCTAGCTCTAACTTTTTTCTTTTTGAATAACAATTTCCCACTAGGCAAGATTTACCTTTTTTTGTTGAAAATTTTCAATAAAATACAAGTAATAATTTTTCTAACAATTTTCGCTGAGGGGATAGTTTTATTATCCGTTTCAAAAACGTTATATTAAGATGCCTACAGACATTTTGTTCACAGAATATGCACCAGCCGAAAGAAAGGATTTGGATTCAATAAAGAAAGATTTGGAAAAAATACGATCTATGACTAACATTGAAATTTTTTTTGAAGTGATTCCTGAAATGGGTTTGATTGTAAACGAACAAAGACAAATAGTTTATGCAAACTATAAATTGCTTAATACCTTCGGCTTTACAAATATTGAACAAGCTTTAGCAACTAGACCTGGTGAGATTTTAGAATGTATAAATTCTTCAAAAAATGAAAATGGTTGTGGTACCTCTAAAGAATGCAAATACTGTGGGTTAGTCAATACTGTTTTGAAATGTATAGAGACTAAAGAAAAACAACAAGGTTTAGCTAGAATTAG
>CAZEQQ010000527.1:0-2239 GCA_964514425.1 uncultured archaeon | reverse complement strand
TCAATCTTTTATGCAAGTTATTTTATTGGGTTATATCGAAATCAAATATTTCAGTTATCAACAATTAAAAAAGAAGAGGATACTCATGAAAAAGATTCAATGACAACAAAAGTACTAGAAGCAATAACAATAGGTGCAATAAACATAGGAATAATTTTTGCACTAACAACAGAAATAAACACTAATCGCCCCGATGTAGCACTATTTTCCGGTCTTTATCTTGCTTTATTGATCGGAAGTTCAATGTTTACCATGAACTCACAGTTAAGAGGTGGTCTGTCTATTCTGAGTAGATTAATACTCTCCTTAGCACTATTAGAAGTAGGTTTCATAATAATTTTTGTTAACTCCAGCGTAAATAATATTGGTATCGCATTAAATTACAATCTAGTTTTCTTATTCCTCTTTTGTTTGCTGAGCTTGTATCTTTTCAGAAAAACAAATATAGCATATGCTTCAACTGCAAGCTTATTAGGGTTAGGGTGTATCAATCTATTTATTGCTAATTTAGTAACTGATGTAATTGATATCTCAAAAGACTTTACTTATTTATTTGTCCTTGGTATCTCTATATGCTTTGGAGTACTGTCAATACTCCAGACCATAAACAAGTTTCCAATTGAAATGGCAAAAGAAAAGGTTACAGTATCACACCTCCACTCTCTCTCCATCCTCTCACTTACTTCAAGTCTATGGTATATGGCGCAAGATCATATAATCTTCTATCTCTTCTACTCAGGTGTTTTGATCACAATCGGCATGTGGTTAGTTAATCTACATCTGAAAAAGAAAGAAGACTCGGAAGTATCAGAAGAAAGATTAGGTATATTTGTTATTGTTATTTCCCTAATATCAATTCCTGCAAAAATATCTACTATATCACCATTAGTAATTATTGTTTCAATATCGATGGCAATAATGCTAGCAATAATACCTCTTGTAATAAAAAATTACGATATAGGAGTGCCATTCATTATATATACATCTTTAATTACTTCACTTTTTGCTTTCCCAACTTTAATTAATCCCTTTGGTGAATATTGGTTACTCCCTATAATCTACATTCTTCCTACGTTATCAATTCTGTTTGTAAGTACAAAACACGATGAGTGGAAAACAAGAATAGGTACAACACTTCTAGCAACACTTACGCTGATAGTAATAAGTTTGAGACTGAAGGAAACAGGAGCTGAAATATTAATAGCAATATCTTCTGGAATATTGATTGTTTTTCCGATAATCTTTTTCTTATTCAATATGTGGTCAATAAAAGATGAAATAAAAAGAAAAAATGCTACAGTAGAATATCCGATAGACTTGTTTTTAGTAACATTTGGAGCAATAATAGCAAATTCTATTATAATCCCACAAGATCAATTATTGGACCTTACAAGAGAGTCACTTGTATTCTCTTTCTTAATGATAGGTGCAGTGATAGGCTCAATAATATATCTAATACATGTGAAGTTGGGAAGAATAACTGACATCAATCTCACACCACAAAGTAAATTATTCCTGTCTTTAGGTTTCATAAGTATAATGCACTTCTTGTATGTTTTTACAGGGGTATATTGTTTGTTGAGGGCAGAGTTTCTCATTACATTACTTATCTCTGTAACTCTAGTTACACTAATTTATTTCTATTATCACAAATTTGACACTACTTTACTCTTACCTGCTTTCGTTTCTACGTTAATTACACCAGTACTATTTGTGTTAGAAAATATGCCTGGAAGACCACCAATCGAAGATATACTAGCTAATCCTTTACTTATTCGTCCTTTATCAATAATCATTACAAGTATCTTCTTCATTTATCTCTTGACATTATCATTTAATTGGATAGAATCAAGAAATGAGAAGATTACAATAGCTTGTTTTGTATTAGGATCATTGAGTTTTATCTTATCCTCATTTATTCAAGAATTAAATATCTTCAGAGCGCTACCCGATTATGTTCCTTTTCTTGTAATGGGAATATGGTTGTTAAGCACTTGTTATAAAGCGTGGAAAACTAGAATGCAAATACCGAAAGACTTGTACAATGGTACAATATGGGCAATTACTATAGCAATGTTAGCAATGACTACCGGATGGTTAAGTGGAAGTGAATTTACATTTACTTCAGAAATCTCTTTCTTCTCTTATAGTTTAAGCATTGTTGCAACTCTTCTGCTGATAGGGCTATTTTCTGCAATTCTACAATATAAATTTAGACCAACACCGATGCAAACATTAT
>CAZEQQ010000526.1:308-2241 GCA_964514425.1 uncultured archaeon | reverse complement strand
TAATTAGAAAACAAACTGCTAACAAATAATCCAATAATAGATAAAGCATATATGTGCGGATATTTTTTGAAAGCTGACCAAAACCATCTTGAAGCACTCTTATATTTCTTGATTATTTGTTCGTTCACTTTTTTGTATGTCGAATCTGTAGCGTACATGTCTGACTTACAAATCATACAAATCATATATAACTTTTTCCAATTTAACACGCTTTATACTGCTATTAATGGGCTTTATTAGAAATATTTATATGTTAATCACTAATATTGTTTAACAAGTATGCGTAAACTATTTCCCTCTCCCATCAAATATCACGATTTGAAAGATGTAACTATTAGAGGTGTTGATAGCAAACTCTATGATAATTTCAGTTCATTAGCAAAAAAGTTAGGATTTACAACAGGAGATTTTTTCAACCAATTGATACAATATAAACAATCACCTTATGATTCACCGTTACATCGCTGCAGAAAAAGACCTCATACAACAGATAAACCTGTTGAGGTAATAAAAAATATTCCCGAATTAGTGATTAAAAAAAAGGATTTAGAAGAAGTACAAAACAAATACTATTTTGTATTTTCAAATGTTGATCACCTTACATTTGAGAAGGATGTTTCAGCAGAGCTAATTAACAATACTGTTCTTGTTATAAGAAAATGTAAAAAAGTCGAATTTAAAGGAAATATACCAAAGCTTTTACGCTATGGAATAGTTCGTTATCGTGATCCTTATCATTACCCTGTTGAATCAGAAACTATTAAGGATATCACTATAAGGAATGTATCAAAGAGTCTATATGAGTATTTGGCATCAGAAAGCAAAACAAACAATAAGAATATGGGAGAATATTTTTCAGAGCAACTTTATTATTATCTTCCCCACTTTGAAATATCTTCATTCTTCTTACACATGGAATTAAGAAATCCTCTATTCATAACACAGCATGAAGAACTAAAAATTGTTGAAAGTGATTTGCAAGCAGTTCAAGGTAGAGATATAATTTTTTTCAGAGTAAAAAACTTAAAGTTTGATTCTTCAATATCTCAAGAGTTATTCCTCAATTCTGTTAAACTTATAGCAAAATGTACAAAAGTAGTAGTTCCTAAATCTGTTCCTAGACTTATAGCTTTAGCAAGAATTGAAGATAGTTTAGATATAGAAATAGTAGAATGAGAAAAAATAAAGTAGCCTGAAAAATTAATCTTTTGAAAGAAATTCGTTTAGTATTTTATTATTCTTTCAATCTATGTAAATTTCTCCTTGAGTATACTCCCATTCTTTATCCAAACTCTCAAAATTGTCTATTGGCAACTGATAACGGGCACCATACATTTCATCAATGAAAGTCATAAGAACTATACTTTCACTCCAATAATACTTTAAGGAGTTAATGAAAGTAAAAGCTAATTCTGATGGAATTCTAACAACAACTTGGATGAAATCTTTCCCTTCATATGAAGTGAAAAATTCAACGAAAGTTTCTGGAAAAAAACTGAATTTATTCCTTATTAACTCACAAGTCTCGTTGTTGTAATAAAGTATGATCAAGATATTTATTAATCCAAAAACCATTATAGGATTGACTCTATCACTATATATCTCTCCTTCTTTGAGGAGTTTTATGTGTTTTTTCACCATTTTTATTGAAAACCCAGTTCTTTCTATAATCACTCTTTCAGGGATGTTTAGAGAATGATATAAAAAAACATTAAGAATTTTTATTGTGTCTTTTGTAAAAGGGATTGTTTCCTCGGAAGTGTTCTTTTTTACTAAGGTATTGATTTCTTGTTCAAGATAGTGATTAGTTGCTCTTTCTAATCCTAAGTTAAAACTGTTTGATGGTGATAGTAGTAACGGAATTGAAGTGATTTTGTAATTCCATTTTCCTATAGTGTAATCATAATTACGATAATTAAAGATTCTCACTTTT
>CAZEQQ010000526.1:0-298 GCA_964514425.1 uncultured archaeon | reverse complement strand
TTTCCGATCAATAATGCAGAAAATGTAGGACTTATTTGCTGACAAATTTTTTTCCTTAAGAATTCCAAATCCTCTATAACTTGCTCTTTTGTAGGCGCAAAATACACTAAAACTGTCGCATTTATGTTCACTCCACCTGTAAAGAAACTAAATAGATAACTGTGCTCTTTAACTAATTCTTTTATAGCTCTATCTTGTTCTATACCATGTTGAAAAATCAACACATAAACATTAAACTTTATTTTATCTCTATTCAAGTTAATGTTTTGTGTAACTAATGTTCTATAAACTATTTTTT
>CAZEQQ010000525.1:0-2248 GCA_964514425.1 uncultured archaeon | reverse complement strand
ATATTCCGCCTATTATTATGAGTATTCCTGCAAGGTTTGTGGCTATTATTCCTAATATTATCAAAAAGACACCAGTCAGAAAATTGGATGTTGTTACTCTTCTTGAAGAAAAAGCAATAACTATCAGTCCAAATGCTAACAATATTAACCCATAAACCAATGTAGGTAATCCAAAAAATCCTGGTGCTAATAAAATTAAATCAATGACACCTGTAAGCACTCCACCAATGCTGATAAGAATACCGATTATTACATAAATAATTCCGCCTAATACTCCGAAAAATTGTCCAATGTCTTCTGTTTTTGCCATAAAAGTACAATTTCTTTTTCTTTTATAAATTCTTCTGGGAAATCTTAAAAAAAGAATAAGAGATGGATCAGTTCTCAACTATGATAGATATCTGTTAAACCATTCAAGAATAAATTCTAACCGTTTTTTTACTCTTTTAGGTTTCCCCGATCTACTTAATTCATGTCCTTCTTCAGGGAATCTGATAAAATCTGTCTCTATCCCTAATTTTTTCAATGACACAAAATATTCTTCTCCTTGAGAAACGCTTACTCTAAAATCATTTTCTGAGTGAATAATTCTTGTTGGCGTTTTGACGTTTTGTACGTACGCAATAGGTGATTGTTCCCATAATTTTTCGTGATTATCCCATGGGAAGCAATCAAACTCGTCTTTAATAAAATGTGTAATGTCTGTTGTACTCCAAAAACTGATGAGATTGTAAACACCTCTTTGAGCTACAGCAGCTTTGAAGCGATGATCCTTTCCTACTATCCAAGCCGTCATATAACCACCATATGACCCTCCAGTAATGAAAAGATTTGAAATATCTACAAAATCATTTTTACATACAATGTCTACGCCCATAAGAATATCTTCTGCAGGGTCTTTTCCCCAATTTCCAACAATTGCCTTAAATTGTTCTCCTTTACCATCTGATCCTCTAGGGTTACAATAGAAAACAAGAAAACCTGAATGAGCAAGAAGATGAAACTCAAACCACATTGAACGATCGTGAGGCGACCAAGCAACATGAGGACCTCCATGTATTTCTACTACTAATGGGTAAGTTTTTGTTGAATCAAATTGTGGTGGTTTGATTAACCATCCTTGAATAGGTACATCTGCTCTTTCATAAGATATTTCTTCAGTTTGTGTTGTTTCTATCTCCTTAATCCAATCATTAGATGAATAGACTATATCACATGTATTAGTCTCTTTATTATAGAGTACTATTTGTGATGGGTCATTAACATTAGATGCATTAAATAAAAAGGATTCTTCTTCTTCATCGATATCAAAACTATAGATAAGGAAGTCAAGACTATATATTCTTTTACATGATTTATCGCTAATATCAAATTGATAGAGTGCACATTTTTCATTTTCTCCAGCAATAAAATACACACTATTACTACTTACCCCAAATTTCGCAGAGGATACGTTATAATCCAGACTTTCTGTTAAGAAGAATGTTTCAGTAGTTTCTATGTTATAAAGGCTATATTCAATATTTTGCATGGAAAATCTTCTTGCTTCTTTAAATTCATGGAAAAGCAACCATTTTCCATCATCAGAAATCTCTAAAGAACTACCATATCCATAAATTGTTGTTAGTGTGTTTTCTGCTTTAGTTTCGATGTCAATCTCTACAATAGCATAGAGGTTGGTATCGTTTAGCTTATTTTCTACTAAATGTTTTAAGGCGTACGCTTTCTTTTCATCTTTACTTAATACAGGTGAGATATAGTTGGATTCGCCTTCTGTTATTCTTTGATTTTTTCCGTTTTTGAGATCCAATACATAAATGTGACTAAAACGATCGTCATAATAGGTTGTACCTCTTCTGTAAACAATCGAATCAATAACTCTAGGGTCAACTTTTTCTTTTTCTTTTTCTTCTTTTTCTAATTTTTTAAGTTTCTGAAGCACTTCATCTTCATTCTTCCCTTTTTGTTCATTATTTTGTTTGTTTTTCTCATTCTCTTCTTCCTCTTCCTCTTTGTTTAATTTGTGAAGAAGAACCATTCTTTCTCCACTATTACCCCAATTATAATATATTAAACCATTTAATAAAGATGTTTTACATATTGCTTCTCCTCCCTCAACAGGCATTATCCATAATTGTGGGTTTTGTTTTTCAGCTCTAGAACTTATGAAAGATAGATATTCTTTGTTTTTTGACACATCTCTATAATTCTTTCCAATCTTGCCACAAAGGCGGAAAGAATACTGAGT
>CAZEQQ010000524.1:0-2254 GCA_964514425.1 uncultured archaeon | reverse complement strand
TTTCTGATGAATCTATAATTAAAAGAGGGACAGAAACAACCATTGTGAATAAAATTAAAATTCGGATATGCTTGATTGTGGTCCGAAGGGTAGAACATAAAGGTAGACGAAGATAATTTTTTGAGTGTAGTGGGAAAGTAATAATTTTTCCTATTGCAATCCCTAAATAAGGAAAATAACGATAAACGATAAGAGAAAGAAGAAATACAATCAAAAAAAGCCCTATTACTGTACCGATGTGACTGAAGGGGCTGGAACGATCTATATATGCATAGTTACTAGAGAAAACATTTGTTGTCAATATTCCTACAGCAAGAAGAGCAAAGAAAGGGAAAAAATAGGTGATAATATCCTTACCCAACTTTTTGAGGAAATCCTCTTTTCTTTTTTCTTTCTCAATGTAATCAATAGAGAAAGTGCGGATGAGGTAAAAAAGTTGTAATGTTAGCAGTCCTATACAAGTAAGTAATGAGAAGAATGTAATAAAATAAACAAAATGTAACCAGTGTAATAAAGATGGTACAATCAACATAAGGATACTTAATTGGAAGAAAAAACTTGAAAGTAGACAAATAGTCGCAGTTTTGAAGATAAATAAACCTATCAACCGCTGGGTTAAAGTTTTCTTCATCCCTCCTTTTAAAAAGTAATAACTATAGAATTCTCTCTGTGATAGATGAAATTTAGATGAAAAGTGGTGAAAAAAGAGTACGGCTAAGCCTAAGCAGATTATTATTGCGATAATAGTGAAAAGAGGTAATTGACGCTCAGCTGTGAAAGAGTACCACAACTGACTAGACATCGTAGGCGGTGTAAAATGATGTTGTTCATAATTATCGCGATTATATGCATCTGTAAAAGTTGATAAATACGGACTTATGCTTAAGAGATATGAACGCAAAAGATGTGTATTCTTCTTTACTATTTCTGATGCCTGTAGAGGTTGATATTTTACCAATTCTTCATTATCCAATTCGAAAATAGACAAATGAATCTCTCTAATGAGTTGTTGTTGTTCTTCAGATACTATTTGTTTATATTTCTCTTCTGTCATAAAAAGCATAGGCTGGTTAGTGCTAAGGTTATAGAAGTAAAAATTCAGAAACAAACTTTTAGAGATATCAATGCTATGACCATAACTTGTTCTTTTTTTATGTGCCCAATACTTTAACTCCATCGTCTCTGTGTAATTCGTTATATCCTTAAATAAGAATGTCACATTCAAATTCTGATCGACCATTTGAGGATCAAAAGTGGTAGTAGTATCATAGAGCATAAACTGGTGGTTTTGTAACGATAAGTGAAAGTAAAGGTCATAAAATGCTGGTGAGGTTATACATAGTGTATACTTTGTTGTTTCTTCAAACAATGTTACATTTGCATTTACTAACATTAAGTAATTGATCTGTTCTATGCTAAATTGTTTCTTAAATTGTGCATTTTCCTCTTTTCTCTCTTCTTTTAGTATATTCCCATTTTCCTCTACAAAGATATAATCTCCCTTAAAGTTTTCCAGGTAGTCTACATAGCGTATCTGTCTGTTTATCGGTATTGATATCACAAATAACGATAATACTACACTTATTATAATATAGGGTATTATAATATAGACTAATAACTGCTTCTTTTTTATTTTATACATTTTACATTGTAGCACAATCTGAAACTAATATAAATATTGTGTAAAACAAATTTACTATTTATGAATTAAACATTGTGTGCAGAATTATTTAATCACATGTACATAGTATCTTGATTGATATCATATTAGCTAATTTTGGATTAATTTAAGTAGTAGAGCAATATGTGAAAGTATTCTTTCTTTACCTTCTATCATTTCTCCTTCTTCTCTGCTAGAGTTTTCCTTAAAGTTCTATTGTTTTTAATTTTGGTAAGTCAATCTCTCTGTCAGCATAATTAGAGGCCATAGGATCGTGAGACGCAAGAACTAACGTAGTACGATAATAATCACAAGTTTGGGTGAGGAGGTCGTAAACGATTTCAGCAGTAGCAACGTCTAAGTTTCCAGTTGGCTCATCTGCTAGAATAATTGGAGGGTTGTTTCCGAGTGCAACAGCAATAGCTGCCCGTTGTTGTTCACCACCACTCAGATAAGTTGGTTTTTGGTCAAGATATCGTTCTATTTCCAATCGTTCTACCAATTCAGTTGTTCTTTTATCTATGTATTCTTTGCTTTGGCGTGCTAGCACCATAGGAAACTCAATATTCTCTTTGATTGTCAAATAAGGTGCGA
>CAZEQQ010000523.1:0-2256 GCA_964514425.1 uncultured archaeon | reverse complement strand
GTACCAATTTTGTCTCCTAATTCTGCTTTAAGTTCTTCAGCTGATTCGACGTTATCAGGCAACATAGAACGTGAAGAATCAGCAACAAAAAGTAAACCATCTACACCTTTAAGCACAAGAGAACGCTGATGGCGGTGACGTCTTTGACCAGCAACAGTATAAATATCTAAGATAACAGAGGAAGTTGCCATAAAAGGAGAAAAATCAAAGTAAATAGTACGACCAGAAGGATCTTCAATAGAATTTAAACCACCTTTTTTGATGCCTGTAACATCAGTATGAAGTTTCTTAAGAAGAGTAGTCTTACCAGATAGGGAGGGACCAACAAAAACTAACTTGAAGTGCATCTTACCGGAGGCGTCTTTTCTCATGTTATATCACACAATATTTTATTATTATATTAACCACGTTTGTGCCTTAAAACTATTAGAACATAATCGTTTTCAGGCGCAACTAAAATCTCACCTTTAGAGGTATCCAAAGTAAAGAAGTTTAACATTCCTTCATCAAGTTGAGTAACAACAGCTTTAGCACGGCCTACTAAAGAAGCTACTAAAGCAGATACAGTTTCACGCATATCGGCTGTAAGGTTTTCAGTGCTAGAAATAGGTAAACCATCGTTACTTGCAATGATCACCCCTCGAACATCTTTATGAGCAGATAAACTACGAAGGGTTTCTTCAAATTGTTTTTGGCTAATCATCTAATTATCTCCTACAAATTAATAATACGAACAGCTATTAATATATTGTCCATAATTAACTAGTTATAAATTACTAAGAGCAATGTTTTTTAAAAATTTATGTTATGAGGAAAAAAAGAGAAGAGAAAAAATAACAAACATAAAGTTTTTATGACAACATAAAAGAAAAAAGTCAGCAAAATAAAATAAGTGAGATATCAGGGCTATTAGCTCAGCTAGGTAGAGCAATGGACTCTTAATCCATCGGTCGCAGGTTCGAATCCTGCATAGCTCGCCATTTATACTACAATAACTCTATTTTTTAAAAAGGATTTTCCAATATTTTATGAATTCCTAAATAGGGCTAATAATTACTTTACGCTTAAATGAAGAAATCTTTATTTCTATGTAAAAAGAGTATCAGAGAGGTTATTTCCCAAATCTTCTTGATCTTTGTTGGTAAATCCGTATTGCGCGCCAAAAATCTATTTTTCTAAATAAAGGCCAATATGCTTCCTCAAAGTATAATTCAGAATAGGCCGATTGCCACAATAGGAAACCAGATAGTCTTTCTTCACCTGATGTTCTTATTATCAATTCAGGATCAGGTAATCCATTTGTATATAGATTTTCTGAGACTAAATCTTCATTTATGTCTTCAATAGTTATTTCATTTTCACTTACTTTTTTTGCAATTCCTTTTATTGCATCTAATATTTCTGCTCTTCCCCCATAAGCCATGCAGATGTTTAATTGATACTGTTCATTGTTTTTCGTCAATTCTTCAACGTATTCTATTTCTTTTCTTATTTCTTCTGATAACATTGATCTTCGCCCTATAATCTTTATTTTCAATTTATGCTCTTTAACTCGTTTATCTGTTTGTATCAGCTGTAATTTTTCTAGAGCTAATTTCATTATTGTATCAACTTGTTCTTTTGGACGATGAAAGTTTTCAGTGGAAAATACCCAACAGCTTACTATTTTTACTCCTAGTTCCCATGCCCAATTTAGTACTTCCTCTAGTTTTTTTGCACCTAGTTCATATCCCTCATTTTGACCTAAACCCAATATTTTACTTCCTCTTCTATTCCCATCTAGTATTACTCCTATGTGTTGTGGGATAGGTTTTTTTCTTATTTCCTCTCCTAATTTTCTTTCATATACTTGATAAACAAATCTCGGAATAATCCATTTCATTTTCTTCACCTAAAGTATGAAGTTTATGGGACTTTTATGTAGGACTATTTATCTCTTTTTTTTAAAAACATATCTAATAAAACTAAAAATAGAAGTAAGAATGAACAGTCTTACGTTAGTAATCTTTCAATTTCTTTTGAAGCACGAGCCATGTCTAAGAAAACTAATCCTAATTTTGCTTCTTTCCTTGCAGATAGAGTTAATACAGCATTTGGTCCTGCAGCTATTGTAATGATATATCCATATATACCTTCGATGAATATTTTTTCTAACTCTCCTCTATTCATCTCTTGAGCTACTCTTTCACCCAATGATAGCATAGCTGCTGTCATAGCTGCCAATCTTGCTTCTTCTATATCTTCTGGAAGCACTGA
>CAZEQQ010000522.1:0-2258 GCA_964514425.1 uncultured archaeon | reverse complement strand
CTGTTGTTTTTTCTGCTATTGTTTTGCTTCCACTCATTTTTTCTCAATCCCATAACTTTTTTTGGCATAATCTATTGTTTTATTTTTTAGATCTTCTATATCCTTGATATCGTGGATAATCAGATGTTCTTTTTCTTCAAACACTCTCCTATAGCCGTCAATTAGAAAGATGATAACTTTATCATTCTTTTTTAGCATTCTTTCTATTTCTTCTATATTTTCTCTGTCATCATCACTTATTCCTCCATCGGTGATAATGATAATGAGCAAAGAATCTTTTTCTTGCCTCAATGGACTTTTTATCAATTTTTTAATCTCTTCAATCGGTAACTGTGTTCCCTGTTCCTGATTTAACGTCAAATTTTCAAGTATTTTCTCTTCATTTCTTGTCCATTCTTGAACAATTGAAAAATATGAGAAATTAATTGTTGCTACTTTCCTTTTCGTTTTCTTTGCTAATTTTGTTAATCCATAGCCACATGTTACTGCCATTTCCAATTGTTCATCACTCATTGACCCTGAAGTGTCGAGAGCGATAAGAAGGTCAGGATAACTCTTGTTGAAAGCTTTAGGGTTCTTTTTATCTTCTATTTTTTCTCTCTTTTTGGCATTTAACCATATGTTTGGTGATCTGGACTTGGTTTTGATTATATCTAAATCTGCTATACTGTCTGACATTTCCCATTTTTTCACTCCTATTTTGATTAAAGGAGGTTTGCTTGAATAGTAGGTATTTTTGATAAGAAATTTCGTAGCTTTAATATTATAGTAGCGTTTTTTGCATTCTTTCTCATCTCCTCCAAAGAATTCTACAAAGTGGTGTTCAAATATTTCATAAGAACAATCTTCAGGTATCGTTTCAATAAACTCTTGGTAGTTTTGTTCTGTTATTTCAAATTTTTGTGTAGGGTAGAAAGGGTTTTGCACATCATTGTTATAAGATAAGAATTGGTCTAATATTTCTTTTTCAGATGAATCATCATATTCGTCCTCATCATATTCGTCCTCGTCATATTCGTCCTCATCATACTCGTCCTCGTCATCATTGTAAGACGAATTTCCTACATTTTTGTTACCAAAGCGATCATAAGCACCGAATGAGTTTTCATTGGAATCTGTATCTTCTCTTTCTTCTTCCTCGTCATCACCATGACTATCATAATAATTGTTCATTGAATTACTCTTGCCCCTTTCATACCTTTGTTCTTGTAAAGCATATTTTTTAACTTCTTCAACAAATATTTTTGCAACTTTAATTATTACATTTATAAAATCTCGAGAATTGTAGAGATAATGGTCAAATATGTTACGTATTTTGTGCGCTATAGTGCTTTTTCCATTAGTTCTTAAGCCATGTATAGAAAATTTTAAGTCCATATATAGGTTAAAAAGTGCATTATAATTGGAATAGGAATGGTAGTCATCAGCAGTATTCTCTTTATGAAAATCTTCCAGAAACAGGTTGTAATCTTGGTATTTGCGTTTATAGATTACATAGTCAATAAAGAGATCTTGACAGATATTGTTAATTAACGCTATATTACTTTGGGATATGCTGTCGCCATATTTTTCTTCTAACATTAGGAGTGTACGAAAATGGATTGTTGCATCGAAAGGGAAGAAGAGATAATGTCCTATTTCGTGAAGAAATACGCCAAAATAGTGTTCATTTTTTATTATTACATAAGGATTATAATAAATTTGAAAAGAATCAGTTATGTCAATATATGCGCTAAATTGTGATTTCTCATTCATAATAGGTTCAGGTAAGTTTGTTACTCCCATTGTAGACATAGCCTTTTCCCAATAACTTTTCACATGGCTATCAAAGTTTTTTTGCGATCCTTTAATCATTGTTATTTCCTCCTTTTTTGGTGAATATTCCCCTATATCCCCTCTCTTTCCTCAATTCATCAAGAGCTTTTGTTTTCTCCTCGTGCCATTCGACAGGGATTAAAGGAGCTGGATTTGTTCTTTTTCCCTCTTTCGTTGTATTTATAGGAGGTGAGGTGATTTGCTTTGAAATAGGGCGAGAAGATACTGGTGTTTTTTGTTCCATGTTTTGGAGAACACCAGTTGTTGTGCAACTATCACCTACTTTTTTAGCTGGAATGGCTTGATAGACTATTTCTTTTTCCTTTATTCTCTCCACATTGCTAGTAGTGATGCTACTCTCATCTTTAGAGATATTTGTCCCCTTGCTTACTCTGCTTGAACCTTTGGTTTTGAAAGAATATTTAGGGGAGCTTCTTCTTTTA
>CAZEQQ010000521.1:0-2264 GCA_964514425.1 uncultured archaeon | reverse complement strand
CAGCTACAGAAGCTGGTCCTCCTCCAATTACTAATGCTGGTATTAGGTCTTGTTCGCCCATTCTATCACTTCCTCAACAGAGACACAGACACCAAAACCGTGACTAATTGCTTGCATAGTTCCAACATGTAATTGTTCAGTATAAGTTGCACAACCATCTACAACAAAAAACACTTCTATATCTCTCATAAAAGCATCTCGTGTCGTACTTTCACAACATAGATGAGACATTACTCCAACAATTACTACTTGTGTGAGGTTTTCTTGTTTCAACAGTTCTTCTAGCCCTGTTTGATAAAATGCGCTATAATGAGATTTTTTGAGAATAGTTATAGGTGCATCCGTTCTCCATTCTACTAATTTTTTATCTTCTTCTCCCAACTTTCGATTCTTCCAGAACCTATTCATTAATTCGGTGGGAATAGCAGAAGTTTCGTGTTTTGTAACTATAATTGGTCTATTATTTTCAGTAAAACAATCTACTAATCTTTCTATGTTAGGTATTATAGTTTTAGACGAAGGAACAAAGGCATGACACCTTTCTTCCGTAAAATAGTGCTGCATATCAACTATGATTAAAGCTGTATTTTGAAGAGAAAAATCAAATGGTCTTCTTTCTTTTATCTCTTTACAGATATCCAACCATTCTCTGGTTTTTTCCTCTCTATTCTCTTCAGTAAAATACAGTTCTTTTTTCATTTTTCCAACTCTTTTGTTTATGTTGTTAGTTGATCTATTTTTCCTTCGTTTAGAGCATTCTTTATCTCACGGGCTATTCTTCTCCCCATACTCATTTCTTCATTGAATAACATCCACGAATAGGGAGATCCTTGAGTGAAAAGAGACGTTCCAGCTACAATTCGGCTAGTGAATTCAAAAGCTATAGTCTCATTAGGCGTTAAAGCCAACTCTAAACAGTAGGGACCTATTAAACCAGGGGGGAATAATTTATCAGAAGATTCTTTCAAATCATCTCCATATTTGAGGAATATAGGTAAAAGAGACTCTCTAGCTATTAAAGGTTGATTTCCTACTACTGTGTAAGTGGGAGGGATTTTAACTGCCTCTTGTGATAATCTCCCCAATGCATCAACATTTGTCTCATATCTTCTATCTATTCCTAACATCTCCACTCTATCAAGCAATGGTGAATAGAAATAGTGGGGATACATCGTTACTCCTACTACATATTCTTGAACTAAAGCATTGTTAGCTTCATAATCGGTAATGGTTTCAGAAGCTAATAATCGTTCTATCTCTTTATTAAAGTCATCCTCACTCTGAACAAGGAAATAACCTGAACCCCCTTTTGCTCCAGGAAACTTAACGATACATAAACGGTCAATTTCTTCAGGCTTATAACTATAAGGAACCCTTATTCCCGCTTTCTGTAATAATTCTTCATTTTTTTCTCTTTTCATTTCCCAGATCATTCCTTCTCTGTTACCTAATATAGGTAAAGGAATGTCAACTACTTTTTCATCAAGCATAGCAATGATTGTTCCATGTGGAATGAGAATTGTCCCATCATCTTTCATATCTAACAATTCTTCATAAGATCCCAAAGTTATAATTTCATCAGCAACAGGATAACGACGATATAAATCCTCTCTACCTTTGATGACATATATCCTCGTTTTGAAACCTTCTTGCTTGGCTCCATATAATATTTGTAACGCAGAATGACTGCCTACTGTTGATATTATCATTTTTACGTCCTCAAATAGTCAAAGTTAAAATTATTAATGAAGTTATCTAAAATGAAACTCTTTCTTTCAAAAAAACGATAAAAGAGAAAAAATCAAATAAAAAACAAAACAGTTTTTAACAATTAATCCGCCAAAAAAATAAAGGAGTTATGGATTTTATTGTCGATTGTTCGGTTTAACAGGTATTGTGCGACTAAAAAGCACAAGTGTAAGAGGTAAAAGTACTAACCCTGCAAGGGCACTGAGATAAGGCGACACAAGTATGGTTGGGGGACTATAATCCGCAGAAAAAGCGTAGATATAGGCATAGACGGTATTATGACGGCTATAGACGTAGGTTCCACTCACGATTTCAAATGTTCCATCACCATTAAGATCCATGAGACCAAAAGCATAAACTGGTCCAGGAATAGGAATGAAATCGAGTAAATCAAATGTAGAGTTAAAGATTCCTACCCCTCCTAGAAAACTAGAAGCGATAATTTCTTGCTGACCGTTCTTATCTAAATCAGCGACACGCACCATAATAGCAAAGAAATCGAAAGGTAATTCTCC
>CAZEQQ010000520.1:0-2265 GCA_964514425.1 uncultured archaeon | reverse complement strand
TGAAAAATCGTGATTTCCTTATAGGTAATATAATCTCTAATACCTTTTTTGTGTTCATTCAAATTACCATAGGGTTACTAGTTCTTCTTCTCTTTGGAATGAGCCCAAATTTTTATTCTATCCCTGCACTTCTCCTGGGATTAATGATAAACACCCTAGCTATAAGTCTGTTCATTAATGCTTTTGCTCTGTCCATAGCACCGATTTTCAAAAGTCCTGATGCTGCAGCAGGAGGAGTATGGCTATTTTTGATTCCTCTCATGACTTTTTCAGGTGCATTCTTCCCCATAGAATTCTTAAGTCCCGAATTAGCAGCTATAGCAAAGTGGCTTCCTACAAGAATGACCGTTTTAGCTTATTCTGCAGTATTTGTAAATGGTTTTCCTCTTTCTGACATAAACTTCTGGGGGAATGTTCTTGGACAATTACTCTATGCAGGAGTATTCTTCATTATAGGGCTAATAACCTTTAGAGTATATACAAGAAAACTGACACTCAAACAAATTAATAAAAAAGAGAAGAAAGAAAAAGAGGATTAAACAAATATTACTCTTCAATTTTTTTTCTGTTTTTCTTTTCCTATTTATTTTCAATTTTTAGGAAGAATGATAATAAAAAAGAAGAAGATTATTAAACGTTTTGCCACACATTTTCATTGGTAAGGAAGAAATACGCGGTACTTGGTAATATTGGTTCACCTACGAGTATCAATCTAGAGAAACTAAGAGCACTTTGAACACCATCGATTATTATATTGGCAGAGAAGTTAATTGTTACTAAATATTTTCTTAAACTTAAGCTATCTAAAAACTCACTAACTTTATCCATTTCATTAGGATATGTTGTAGCACTATCGAAAATGGAAAAGGAATCATAACTGAGCAATTTTCTTAAACTTAAGAAAGTTGTACCATTGTCTCCAAAAAGTTCAGCGTAATAATTAGCGATATCAGTTTGATTGGTAAGGGTTATTATTGAGGCACTAACACTAAAAAGATGAACTTTTTTACTATATCCACCATATTTACTCATATTTTCAGTTGTATTAAATGCAACCTGTTCTTCTATCATCTTGCTAAGATTATTGAGGTACACAATTTCAGGTAAATCTTGAAGATCTTTCCAATAAATAGATGTGTTACTGAAAACGCGCAAGGTTCTATTAAGTGCTGTAAAACTTTCTTCATCCTCGTAGTTAAACTCGATTTGTATGTTAAATTGATCTGGTCCAGGAGGATAAGTTGTCTTAACTACAATAATAGGAACCGCTAAGAGACAAAAACCTAAAATTATTACAAATACATTGAAAGCAACTCTTGCCATAATAGAACAATATCAAATCTACTTTAAAAGATTATTCTTTCACTTTACCCCAAACAATAAACTCATAGTAATTAGCCTTACCAAGCCTAATCAATAAATAGTAGCAATATGATAAACTGACAAAGAACTTTATAAGTGCTTGCTGCATAAGTCCTATATTCCTTTAATGAAAAGGATTTAAAGGAAAAGGAATGTAATGGTGTTATAAGATATGAAAGCTAAAAAAGCAGTATTATTTATGATTGTTATATTATTGCCCTATATCAGTATAAATACTTTACACTTAACAGAAGGAGAAGAACAGTTACTACCAGTAACAATTGATCTTTCAAGTTATTATACACCAATGGGCTATACTTTTGTCGAATTTGATAGAAGAATACTAGATGAAGAGACAATATTGAAGAAAGATAGCATATTATCTTTTGCTTTTTATTATGATGTAGCTATAGCTAATCCTTATTATTATCAATATGTGAAGGCTTATGGAGAAGGTATACAACCTAATTATTGGTATAACTCTTACAATGATACGACGGGAATAGCAACAGAAACAAGAATATATGGACTTTTTAACATCTTTTTAGACCAATACGATATGGGTATAGCCCAAACAAATATTTTTTCTGGAGTAACTTATCAAAGTTTAAATTTGTTTCTTTCACCGGGTTATCATATCTTAACTGTAGTAGCAGTAGAATACATATCAGATGAATATCATGAAAACTTCTACTATGAATGGGTAAAAGATCAAATTGTTTTCTATGTTGATCAAGAAGAAACAAGGTCACCAAGTGGTCTAGACGTTACAGTGAATATAGAAGGGAAAAACATAGCTGAACTAGAAGAAGGTAGTTCATGGATTTTCGATGATATCAAACCAACAATAAAAGTAGATCAACAAGCTCAAACCAATCAAAGCCTTACACCTTCAGATACACC
>CAZEQQ010000519.1:0-2265 GCA_964514425.1 uncultured archaeon | reverse complement strand
ATTTTTTTGCTAAATATGATTTTCGAGGAAAGAAACTGCTTGTAAACATTTTGACTGTTCCTTTCGTCTTACCTCCTATTGTAGTTTTATTGGGTTTTATTATAACATACGGAACAAATGGTTGGGTAAATTCATTTATACAATCTTTTACAGGTTCAGAACTACTATTAATCAACATTTTCGGAAATCCTTTTGGAATTATTTTGGCACATATATTCTATAACATTTCTGTAATTATACGCATGACTATTCCTGCTTGGCAGAATATCGATTATGAAATGGTGAATGTTGCGAAAACTTTGGGCACTAATTGGTTGAATCGTTTTAGAAAAATTATCCTTCCTCAAATATTAAACAATCTCATTTCTGCTTCGCTACTTGTTTTTGTATATTGTTTCAATAGTTTTGCAATAGTATTGTATTTAGGACAAGTAAGATTTCAAACATTAGAAGTAAGAATATATAAATTATTTAAAGTAGCTCTAAATTTCTCAGAAGGAACAATATTAGTGATTTTACAACTTTTATTGAACACAATTATCATTGCACTCTATCTTTATTTTGAAAAAAGGTCAAGAATGATGGCTATAGACCGACAATCATCGTTAGAGCAAAAAACTATACAATTTTCAAGAGCATTCTGGAAGCAAAACACTTTTCTATTATTTTTCTTCATTTATCTCGCATTTCTTCTACTATTTACATTTGCACCTCTTTTGTCGATTGTTGTCCAATCATTCACTCCATTTCAAGAAGGAGTATCACCTTTTTGGGGCTATACACAGTTGTTCTCAAATCAGTATGATAATTTACTTCATAACTCAATAGGGAGACTATTTTCTAACACTCTACTATTTGCTTTAGCAAATACATTAATTACTCTAAGTTTGTCTTTATTGATTGTTTTTGCACTAAAAAACAAATATGACATGAATAAGAAGTATCAAACATCAAAGATTGAATTGTTTATTTCTTACATCATTATCCTTCCCATGGCCACATCATCTATAACTTTGGCAGTAGGATTATTTTTAATGTTCAAAGATACCGTGCTATATACTACTTTAACGTGGATATTGATTATTTGCGCTCATAGTTTGATCAGCATACCTTTTGCAACAAGATCAATAATATCAAGTTACAATAGAATAGATATAGAACTTCTTAACACAGCATCCACGTTAGGAGCTTCAAGGTTGAGAATATTTACTAAAATAGAATTTCCACTGATACTAAGAGGTTTGTTAGTAGGAGGAATATTCTCTTTTGCTATAAGTTTAGGCGAATTTGGAGCGACAAACTTTCTTGTTAGAGCAGAACATGGAACATTTTCTGTTGGGATTTATGCTTTATTAGGGAGTCAAACACTACAATTACCCGCAGCGATGGCAACAATATTGATAGTTGTAACTGTAATTTGTTTTTTGCTTATTCAAAGATTCGGAGATATAGAGTTGAAGGTGTAAAATATGTTAAAATTAGAAAACATTCAAATGAGATATCAAACAAAATTTATCATTGATGGATTGGATTTAACCGTAAATGATGGGGAATCTTTAGTTATATTAGGAGAAAGTGGGTGTGGAAAAAGTACATTACTAAAAATTGTTGCAGGTATTCTCACACCAGAAAAAGGAAAAATATTCTTGAACAATATAGATCTATCAGTTTTACCCCCGCAAAAAAGAAAAGTAGGGTATGTACCACAAGCACAAGTGCTTTTCCCTCATATGAATATTAAAGAAAATATTCTTTTTGGACTTCATGCTCAAGGATTCTCGAAAGAAAAGATTGAAGAAAGATTAAATTTTGTTGTAAAATTAACGGACATAGAACCGTTATTAGAACGATATTCCTATCAAATAAGTGGAGGGCAAAAACAAAGAGTGGCTTTAGCTCGAGCAGTGGCAATAGAACCATCTATTTTACTATTAGACGAACCATTAAGTTCTATAGATGCATCAGGAAGAGAATCACTTGCACTAGTCATAAAAAAAATTCAACGAGAAACAAGAACAACTACCCTCTATGTTACTCATAATCATTCTGAAGCTAGAATCATAGGTGATAGAGTAGCAGTGATGTATGATGGAAAAATACAACAAATAGGAAAAATGATAGATCTTGACACAAAGCCTAATAATTTCCTTATTGCCAAAATTATGGGAAAAGAAAATATTTGGGAGGTTCAATATATAGAAGAAAAAAATGAAGAATTGGTTATACATGTAGCAATAGGAAAATTCTGTTATAATGAAAAGCCAA
>CAZEQQ010000518.1:0-2273 GCA_964514425.1 uncultured archaeon | reverse complement strand
ATATATGTCAATAAATTATTCTTTTTGAGTTCCCCTTCTCTTAACAAAAATTCTTGCATCACTTTAACATCTGTAATCTCTGGCATAAGTATACCTTCTAATATTTTATGATAATATAATACTAATTCCAAAACGAAGAGGGTTGTTAATAAAAGTTACCTCGCAACACTAATTCATGTTTTAAAAATGAGTGATAACAAAAACGAATGTAAAGATAATTAATTTATGATTAAACCATTATAGATTCTTTCTATAGCCGTATAGAACAGATTATCTCGAAAAATATTCTGCTTTTGGAGTAAAATTGGAACAAGTAGTACAAAAGTGATATTAGTATTTATGTGTTTAGAAAGGTTAGAATTGATAGTAGAGTAAAATTACAAAAATATGTTGCAGTTAAGAAAGATTTTTAGAATGGAAGAAGTATTTTTCTTTGTTGGTAATATGAGCAATGAAGACCTAGATGTATCAGAAAAAATAAGATTAATCTTCTTTACAAGTCCTACTTGTTTTGCATGTCCAGAAGTTGAAAGAGTGATAGAACAAATTGTCGGTAGTTCAATGAATGATATGATTTTTGTGTCTAAAATTGATATAACAGAAGAGAAAGAAATAGCTAGTCAGTATGGCATTATGTCTGTCCCTGTTTTAATGATGAACGATGAAATAATAGCTCAAGGTAACATAGGTGAAGATGTTATAAGAGAAAAATTATGGTCACAAATATTACCAAATATCATTGAAGGACAGAAAGATTCTCGAAGAAAAGAAATTATGATGGTCCTAACAAGAAATACTATCGATAGTATAATATCACAGCAACTCATTAGGAATAACATCGGAGACTATACTCATATCAGTGTTTATCAACAAGTAATGATGTCATTGCTCGCTTTAGATCCTTTAGTGCCACAATTATTGTATATGAGCGGAAGAGAATTAGGAATATATGGAGCTGCTCCATTTTATTTAACTGTTTTAAACCCTAAAGTCGGGACAATAAAACCTGAAGAAAGGTTCAAGGAAGTATTAGTGGGTTTAGTAAATCTTTATACTTATAACCCTATAGTGCCATTATATCAGGCTACAAAGTCAGAAATAGTAAAAATTGAGGGGTATACAGCGACATTTAGAGTATATGATTTAGCAAATAGTGCAGGAGCAATAAATATTGGCGAACCTTTATGTTGTTTCACTGCAGGAGAAATAGCTGGGACTATAGAAGCTATGATAGGATCAGCTACAGGAGTAGTTGAAACAAAATGTAGAGGAATGGGACACGAATACTGTGAGTTTGATATAACTGTGTTTAGTGGAAAAGAACCAGGATACGCACCATATCGCACTATTGACATAAATGACAAAGACAAAACCGTGAAGTTTTTGGGAGAACTACCAAAGGAAGAGTATAGAAGACAACTTTTCTATGAATTAATTCATGAAACAACACAAAATGGTTATAATTCTTTACTAATGAAAGAAGCTCTGAGACCAAATGCTATGGATTATGTACATATAAGTATCTTGCAACAGCAAGTAATGTCTCTAAAATTTAGAGATAAATTCTGTGGAGCATTACTCTATTCTGCAGGTCGTGAGTTAGGAGTAATAGGACCCGGAAAAAACATTATTTATGAATTGATAGAAGATGCTCAGCTTCCAATTGAAACGGTTAAACAAGCTGTCGAAATTCTACAAAGATATTTGACCCATCCTACTAACTTTCTTACAAGAGAGCATTCATTTGTGGAAGTATATCCCGGTGAGGATGAAGATGAAATGTATTTAAGATTCTACGAATGTGCATATGCCTCTGGAGCAAACTTTTCAGAAACAAATTTAAGTGAAACACTCTGTGACTTTACTGCAGGATATGTAGCAGGAAGACTGTCACTGTTATTAAAAGAACCACCAATAGTTACAGAAACAAAGTGTCATGCAACAGGAGATAATTTCTGTGAGTTTAGAATTGAACGCGGATACTCTTTTGATGAAGGAGACCATTATTAAAAATATTTCAATTCTTCAACAAAACTTTTTTAAAAAGACTTTGAAAGTAGGCATCAAAGAAACAAGGACGTTTACTATGAGTACTAAAGTTAAATTATGGAATAGATATTCTGCTCTACCAAGTGTAGTAGCTCTTTTTGCCATAGCTGTCTTGGCACAATTACCTCACTACTACTATTTAAGTGAAATAATGAAATTAAACCAAGAAGATTACATTGTATTACTAATATCTTTTCCAATATTTGGAGCTATTGGCTTAACAG
>CAZEQQ010000517.1:477-2275 GCA_964514425.1 uncultured archaeon | reverse complement strand
ATTGCTAGCAATTCCTACATTGGAAGCATGAGTTCTATGAGCAGTTCCAAAAGCGTCATTAACGAATATTTCAGCCATAGATGCTAATTCTTTGGCAAAAGCAGGATCATTTTTCTCCTCTTCAGCATGAAATCTTACATTTTCAAGCAGCATAACATCACCATCTTTAAGTGAAGCAGCTTTACTTTTAGCATCAGGCCCGATGACATCCTCAGCTAATACTACTTTTTTTCCTAAAAGTGAAGTTATTCTTTCGGCTATAGGGCCTAAGGAATACTTCATATTAAATTCTCCCTTTGGGCGTCCTAAATGAGAAACTAGTATAGTTTTTGCACCATTTTCAGATAAATATCTGATAGTTCTCATTGCTTCACGTATTCTTTTGTCGTCAGTAATAACTCCATCTTTTAAGGGAACGTTAAAATCCATCCTTGCTATAACTCTTTTTCCAGAAACATTGATATCTTCTATTGTTTTTTTATTCAATGATGCCATTATTATTCTCCTTTATTAAAAAAGACCCGCATATACGGGCCTTAGTTATTATTTTGCGTCAACTTTGGCCATGTGTAAAATAAGATCCACGACCTTGTTTGAATATCCCCACTCGTTGTCATACCAGGCAAGGAGTTTAACAAAATTATCATTTAATGATATTCCTGCTTTTGCATCGAATATACATGTCCTTGAATCGCCGATAAAATCTGTTGAAACAACGTCATCTTCAGTATAACCAACTATACCTTTAAGTTCATTTTCAGATGCATCTTTTACAGCAGATTTAATTGCTTCATAACTAGCAGGTTTGTCAAGTCTTACTGTAAGATCAACAATTGAAACATCTATTGTAGGAACTCTCATTGACATTCCTGTAAGTTTTCCATTAAGGGAAGGAATTACTTTACCAACTGCTTTAGCTGCTCCGGTTGATGAAGGTATGATATTTGTAGCTGCTGCTCTTCCGCCTCTCCAATCTTTGTTTGAAGGTCCGTCAACTGTTTTTTGAGTTGATGTTGTAGAATGTACAGTAGTCATTAGTCCTTCAACTACTCCAAATTTATCATGGACTATTTTTACAAGTGGTGCAAGACAATTTGTCGTACATGAAGCATTAGAAACAAATGTCATATCTTTTGTATACTTGTCCTGATTTACTCCCATTACAAACATCGGAGTATCATCTTTTGAAGGTGCGGACATTACTACTTTTTTTGCTCCTGCTGTTAAATGTCCCTGTGCCTTTTCTTTTGTTAAGAAAACACCAGTGGATTCAACAATATATTCAGCTCCACATTCCTTCCAGCCAATTTCTGCTGGATCTTTTGATGTGTACACTTTAACTTTCTTTCCGTTAACAACGAGATAATCATCACCAGTTTCGATTGTTCCTTTAAATTGTCCATGTACTGAATCATACTTAAGCATATATGCCATATAAGGAACATCTAAGAAAGGATCATTAATACCTCTTATCTCTACATCAGGGTTATTTATTGCTGCCCTGAATACCAAGCGTCCGATTCTTCCGAATCCGTTAATTCCGATTTTTACTGTCATTTATATATCCTCCTAATTAAAATTTAATTAATTACCATCATTTATTTTATATTAATTATAATGTTTTTACAATATCAAAATTTACTTTTAAAGGTTAATTTGTTAAAAAATTAACTATTTCCATATTTACCATACAATTCCATGGTTTCAAAACCGAGTTGTCTTAGTATTTCATATGTAATAATCGCAGCTGAGTTAGATAAATTTAAAGATCTTATATTCGAATTCATAGGAATTCTTA
>CAZEQQ010000517.1:0-467 GCA_964514425.1 uncultured archaeon | reverse complement strand
TCAAGTAAAGTTTCTGGAAGCCCTTTAGTTTCTTTTCCAAAAAGAACATAAACATCCTTAGGATATTTTATTTCCGTGTATAAACTACAGGCTTTTGTAGTTGAAAAATAAAGATTATCATTTTTATGTATTTCCATAAAGTCATCTAAAGAATCATAATAAAATATATCAACATCATTCCAATAGTCCAGGCCTGCTCTTTTAAGTTTGGAATCTGTAATATTAAAGCCTAATGGTCTGACTAGATGAAGTCTAGCTCCTGTTGCAGCACAAGTTCTAGCAATATTTCCTGTATTTTGAGGTATTTCGGGTTCTACTAAAACAATATTTATCATGTGATTAATATAAAAAATCAAATAACCACATTCAAAAAATGTGGATACTTGATTAATTTACCTATTTTTTTATTGCTCAAAATATTCATTTAGAGCTTTTTCCCGGGCTTTTGGATATGAAAGTCCTTGTTT
>CAZEQQ010000516.1:0-2291 GCA_964514425.1 uncultured archaeon | reverse complement strand
TCATTTTCCCTATATGAGAAAAAACTATATCTTCATAAGAAGAATAGATGGAACGATAACATATGAAAATAATTTATCAGAATATGTTAACATTCCTTCTCCTCTAAATGTGAACACATATCTATCGCTAATAAAACCAGAATATTTATTTGATTTTTTATGCTGGACATTATCTGCTTACAAATATGCTAAGATTATTAAAGATCAATTAGAACCTTTAATATTAATTTATAGAATTAGAATTCCAATTCAATTAAAGGATGGAAATTATTACTGGGTATTACAAGAAAGCAGCCCATTACAATTTGATAAAAACAAAAATATGTTGTCGCATCTTAATTCATACACAATTACTGAAAGATATGTTGAAAAATCATTTGTTGGAATAACCGGTGAAGTTTATTATAAAAACCAATATAACGAAAAGTTTACAGCAGAACTTACCGAATTAATGCTAAATAAAAAAGCGTTTGTACTCTCCCCTATACAAATTGAAATTATAAGATACTTTTATACTAACCCAAAGAGTACCATTACACTTTGTGCCGTAAACTTAAAATACCCTCTTAATACTATAAAAAAATACATTTCAAATTCTCAGCAAAAAACTGGAATAATAGATAAAGCTAAATTATCATTTCCTGATCAAAACATCAAATCGTTAAAAGACATTGTTTCTCTTCTTTCGAAAATAGGTTGGTTCTATTAACATATAATTATTGGGTATAAAAGTAAGGCAAATTGGGTATAAACTGTTTAATTGATAATTTATCATCTTTAACAATTCATATTTTTGAATCAGTATCTGAAAAAATTCATTTACTGGCGGATCCGAAAAGCCATACGAGTAGGCAAATTTAAATCTCAATATTATGAAAAAATGTCAATATTTTCTTCTAATCGTGGCATTAATACTATTTGCCCAATCATCTGCTTTAGGTCAAGACAAAACTGAACAGAAAAAAATTATCTACACTACGTTGGATGTTAAGCAAGAGTACGAAATTGTTGAAATTATTGCAGCTACCTATGATGTTACTTCTACTTTTTCTGGTAGTCCAATTTTAAAAGCCTATACTAATGCTTGGGATCAATTTAAGAAAAATGCAGAGACAATAGGTGCAGATGCTGTTGTAGGCGTTCGTATTGAACTAGAAAATATGAATGGTCAAATTGTTGGCAGAGTACTTATTTACGGTACTGCCGTTAAATTCATTAATAAAACTGTTGAAAATTAGCTGTTTCTTAAATTCTCTTTTTTAACCAATTTAAATTAAATGATTATGAAATTACTCAAAGTTTTTCTTCCTCTATTTTTCTTTTCAATTTTTTGTTTTAAATCCTTCTCACAAAACAATCTTTCGATAAAAGGAAAATGGCTATGTGTTCAAGTTTATCTTGACAATTCTGATAAAGCAAACCCAAATGTTTTGAAATTCGTAGAAAGTGAGAATAAATATAACTCCAATAATAGTACATATTGTTTTACTGATGGTAGTTTCAAATTAATAGATAAAGGGAAAGTCGAAAATTTAGGTAAAAATGTTGTATACAGATTAGTAACAGACCTTAAAGGATTTTTTGAAGGTAAAAATGTCATTGATGCCAACGGTAAAATACTTGTTATTTATGACAGTAGTGAAAGTTTTAATCCAAATGACATAGCTCTAGGCCCATTTGAAATTGTCTCAATTTCAGATAGCGAAATGATACTTAAAGATATTCATCCAAGAAAACTTAGAGAATATGGTGTAAGTTTGAATTATAAATTCGTAAAACAATAATTACTATGAACAGAAAACAAATCATTTCAATAGTTTGTGGTATTATTTTGATTATAGCCTCACAAACAAACCTGTTTTATTCTAAAAAAACAATAACTGCACCACCCGAAAAAGATCCATTTGGTTATGCTTCTTCTTTTGGAAAAGAAAAAGAAAAGTATTTAACCTACTTAGTTCCTAATAATGCTTTAATCTATTCTTCCTTATCAATAGGAATCTTATTAATCATCATTGGCGGTTATAGTTTTTATAAAAGCAACCCTTTTCAAAAAAAGGATAACTAAAAAATTTTTTAATTAATTATTCTTAAATACTATGGAGTATAGTTTTACTTCATAGTATTTTTGTTAAGCTAGTAAATAATTGACTGAATATAAATTACGTTGGGTAACAAGGGGTTAATAAAATGCAGGTAACCATCGGTTTAGAAAACGTTCCCACTTTTTAGTAGCTTCGTAGCGTGGGACAAGAAACTGTTTCAAACTCCTGCACTTTACCAACCCCCTG
>CAZEQQ010000515.1:0-2297 GCA_964514425.1 uncultured archaeon | reverse complement strand
GGTATATCTTTTCCTGTAATGTCAAAAAATCTCTTAAGTGTATAATAATAACTGCGTTGAGTTGCATCTCTGCAGTTTTCTTTGTTCGCTAAAAAGAGATCAATGTTTTTTGCAATATTTTTTTTCTTTAGTTCAGGATAATAGTTCATTTATTAAACCTCGTTTTTTTTTCTATGATTTTTACAAAGATAATCCGTCTTTGTTTCTCGTTGTCGCTTAAGACAAGTTTCATTCCCATACTCGTTATAATAGAATCTACAATTATAACAGCATTTTATCCGCCTATACCATATATCATTATCGCTCATTCTTCTTTCCTCCAGCATTTTTAGAACATCTTCCCACATCATTCCACCCTCTTATTCTCAATTTGATAGAAAACGAATGCTGTGCACAGAAAAACGTAAAAATAAACAGGAATGAGCAAAACTAAAACACCAGCTATCAAGCAATCATACATGAAGTTTCTAAGTGTATATTTTTCGCTAATTCCGCAATTTGAGCAATATCTTGAAGTTTTCATACAATTACAGTTAGCACAAACAGTTTTCATTTCTTACCCCTCTGCTTTGATTTTTCTGTTCTGCTAAAAGCTATAGAGCAAACAGTTCTAAATTTGTCTAATATTTGATTATGTCTTTGCCACAATTTCTTGTGTTTAATCAACAGACGATCATACAATTCATCTCTTTCTTTCAGTTGCGATTGTAAGAACTTTATTTCTTCTATTCTCGCATCTTTAGCCTTACTAACTTTTTCTACTACAGTTAGTATTTCGTTGAGCATATGCTCGTTTTTTTCTTTTATTTCTACTGTCAATATTTTTCTACTCCAAAGTTGATTATTGAATCCTGGGAAAAAATGTAATACAGGACAAAAATTAATAAAATTGTAACAATTACTGCTAAAACAAAACTTAAACTGCTTATTGCACTTACTTCCACTATTTTCTACCTCCGAAAAATGAATCTAATGCAACAGTTTTTCTTGCTTTGCGTTCTAAGTCTAGTTGGTCATTACGAGATAATAATAAGTCAAAACTGAGCTTCTTTTGTTCATAATACCAAGATGTGAGCTGTATGTAGTCCTTATTATCAATAGTAACTATTTTGTGCTGTGAGTAAGGTATCGCTACATCTTGACTTTTACCACCAGCAGACCCGTAAAGAATTTGTGTTTTTGTATATATTCTGTAATGGCGACTTTTACCTGTTTGACTTTCATTTTCTGTCTTCCATATTACATAAAGTTCTGGGTGCCATTCCTTTTTGAATGTAAATTTGTGAGGACAAGGTTCATATCGTGAATATAACAACTGATCAATTGAACAATAATATAGCTCTGTTCCTGTATTGTTATCGTAGTATTTACGACCACCATTTTCACATTTTACACAGTTAGCCATTATTCAACCCTCCTCATTGCTATTTTACATTTTTTACAACCAGGATAACTATCAGTGTCTAAACATTCTCTTTCATTTCCACATTTAGAACATCTGAAAGTTACTAATTGCTTCTTTATCTCTGCTTCTTCTCTTTCTTGTGCATTTTTTTGTGATTCTTCTGAAATTCTTTTATTATGTTCTATTACTTTATCTGTTCCTGTTGTTGAATAGCCAAAACCTCTATCAACATTAACTTGCTGTGCTATTACATTTGCTAAATCATCAATTTCAGCATTACATAGAAAAAATATTGCTGTTTTTCTTATGTTGTTAATATATGGTTTTTGTAAAACGTAACTATTCAGTATATTGTAACGTTGTAGTATTCTGATTGTTCTCATAACTTTAGTTTTCGCAGTTTCAACATTTGTAACATTTGGCATCTCTTCTATTATTGTTCGTATAGTAAATGCCTTGTTAAGTTGTATAGTATCAACAACATCATTGTAAAGATCTTTGAACAAATTATTCAAAGCCAATGTATCCTGGGAATGTTTCTTAATAATGTCTTTTAAATCCTCAAACGATTTGCTTTCTAATACACTTTCAGATAGTTTATAGAATTTTTTAGCAATCCTTGACTTGATAATATCTATGAATTCTTTTTCAGGACACAAGTTAAATTGTGCTAATAATTCTTTCAATACTTCTTTTGTTAATACTACACACTCTCTCTCATAACATCCCTCCCATTCACCCACCCTATGTTCAGAATTTTGAACGTAATATATAATAGAAGAGGAATCTTCTATTATATAGAGAGGGTCTGGGAGAGATTTATCATAGTTGGATTCTACTGTCATTTATTTGTCCTCCATGATTTTACGTTGCAAACTCAAAATTCGTGCAT
>CAZEQQ010000514.1:0-2298 GCA_964514425.1 uncultured archaeon | reverse complement strand
GACCATCTAACATAAATCGATAATCTTGGTTGTCTAATATGTCCAGTAATGTATCGATCAATTTAACTAATTTATATCTAAAAGATTGAAAAGGTTCATACCACTCTCGATCCCAATGAGTATGAGGAACAATATAAACTTCAACTTTTGAATTATCCCTTTCAGACATAAGATGCTTTTGTCATTCTAGTATTTAACTAATTCTTAAAATCAAAAATTTGAAGTGCGACTGAATGAACTTAATCAATAAAGTTATGAAAACACTAAATGTCGATAAATAGAGCATATTACACCTTTTTTATGAACTACTTCCATACCACAAACTATATTAATATTATAGTCAACTTATAAATTGACTAATATGTCAACTTTAAACTTGTCTAATAGGTGGTTTAATGGTAGAAGCAATAAAAGACCGAAATGAAGCAAAGAATGACGCTTTAA
The DNA here is from genome assembly GCA_964514425.1 of uncultured archaeon. Taxonomy (GTDB): domain Archaea; phylum Asgardarchaeota; class Heimdallarchaeia; order Heimdallarchaeales; family Heimdallarchaeaceae; genus CAZEQQ01. Next base: position 1,854 of record CAZEQQ010000514.1, on the reverse strand, counting down.
CACTAAAAGGGATGTCGCTAATAGTTACGTTTACAGCTTTAGTATTTTTATCTACATCTTTATTTTATTTAGGATTAAGTTCAACAGGATTCTTCAATTTAGGGGAAGTTTTCGTTTACTTGGCAGCATTAATAGGTGGTCCAATAGTAGGAATGATCGCAGGGGGAGTAGGTGCAGCTATGGCAGATCTTGCTTTGGGATATGGAATATTTGCACCAGCTACTTTAATACTAAAAGGTTTAGAAGGATTTGTTGTAGGATATTTATTCCAACAAAGTAAAAAATATGATAAAAGAATAAAATATGCGGTAGTAGGAGTAATAGCCGTATTTATGGTAGTATTTTCATCATTTTTTGTAAGAACCTCAATAATAGGAGCTTTTGTAATTCATACAATAGGTTCAAGAGAGATAACATTCACTTTTCCAGGCTTTATTTTGTTAATAATAGCTGTATTGCTAAGCACTAGTATAGTTTTAATAAGCGTACTACTTAAAGAAAAAGGAGATATGGCTCTCGCTTGTTTTAGTGGAGGATTGATAATTGTAGTAGGCTATTTCCTTTATGAAATAGCAATTCTTGGTATTACCTTTGGCGCTGCAGCTAGTGAAGTTCCTTTCAACTTTGCGCAAATCATATTTGGTGCCGCAATAGCTATCCCTATTGTGTCTTATCTTAGAGAATTAGGAATAATTGAGCCTGGAAAAGAAGAAAAAGAAAACAAAACTAATACAGATGAGCCTGAATTAAAAGAAAGTTAAAAAATGAAATTGGACTAATAGTCCTTTTTTTCTTAACTTTAAACTTTTTTTACCATTTTGAAATTATGTCGCATCAAGAAAAGACTCATACTACAAAGTCGTATAAATTGGCTTTTCTTACTATAGGTTGATAACTATAAAGTGATTCATCAGTTATATTAGTATCAGTAGATATAGAAATTGTTTCATAAGGTTTGTTTTTTCCCCAAAACCCTATCTCAATAAGCTTTTCTATTAATCTATATGGGTCTTCAACTATATAGTTACCCATAGATTTAGACCATTTGAACTGATCTTGAACTAAAAGAAAGATTGGATAAGGTAAGTATTCATTAAGGATTGCTCTACTTTTATCAATAAAGAAAAATTTTTCTTCCAATAAATCTTCAGTAGAATAACATATCATAGACTTATCAATTAGGTTATTATTTTTCGTCATAGTAAAATCTATGGAAATTAGTATAAAAACCTAAAATATTTCAACAAAATTCTTCCCAATTTTCTCTACGAAAAGCAAGAAGAATCTCTTTATTCTTCTCTATTCTACGCTTTTGAGCTGAAAAATCCAATACTGATTGTTCCTGAACAATAAAGGCATCAAATCGAGTGAGAATTGTTTTTTGTATTTCCTCTCCCATTATGATAATTTTTCCCTCCTTTTCCAACTTTTCAATGAAAGATTTAATATTCAAATATTGCAATGAGTTATCATCATGCCACATAAGCTTCAACAAATCTTTGAAATTTATCCTTTCTCTATCTCTCATAAGTTCTCTAAAATGTTTCTCTATATTCTCCTCAAATAACTCTTCAAATTCATTATTTGATAGATTATCGTGCTCATTATAAGATAACATATACTTTCATTTATGAGAGGTGATTGAAAGTATTTAAACCCCCAAAAAAATAGTAGTATATTCAAAATACATAAATCCGAGAGATACAAAAATTCATACAAACTCTTAAGAAATTTCGATTATAATGGTTTAAATGTTATTAAAATCTATTAGACAACTATATTCAGCTACTAGTAACATTATAAATCTTAATTATTCTTTTGTTATTTGATATACATATTGTTAATAGTATTATA
>CAZEQQ010000513.1:0-2307 GCA_964514425.1 uncultured archaeon | reverse complement strand
ATGCTATTTTGCACAGATCGTCATGATTATCGCATCTTTCCTTATAATGAACAAGAACTGAAAGAAGTTCTCGAGGACACACAGTAAGGAAAATATCTTAATATGAAAAAAATAAACTAAGAAAGGAATAAAAAATGAGCTCAAAACAATTAAAAGTTTGGTTGAAAAAGAGAAGAGAATCAAAAGTATTAGAAAGAATAAGAGAACATCTGGTACATGTAAATGGGTGTATTGTTAAACTAGAAGACTTTTTAGATTCTTGGGAACAGAAAGATAAAGAACTTGCTACTTCTATTCACCTCTTAATAAAAGAAGAGGAAGGAATAGCGGACAATATCGAAAATGAAATCATAGACCTTTTAGCTAGTGGAAAAACACCAGAATATGTTCGTGCTGATCTCCTTAATTTTGTTAGATGGGCTGATAAAGCAGCAGGTTGCATTAAAAGAGGCACTGATAATTTATTACTCTTACTAGATGTAAACTTCTCAAAAAACATTAAGAATTTGTTAAGAAGTATATCCGTAGCTCTGATAGAAGAATCTAAAAGTTTTCTTGATGTTTTTGACAATATCTTCAAACTAGAACGTGATGAACTTCTAGAAACAATTGAAAAAGTAGCAGATTTAGAATCAAAAATTGATAAAACATACAAACAAATCAAAAATGAAATGGTTACAAATACCTCGGACATACCTGCTGGAGCTTTAATAGTTTTTGATCATGCAATAAGAGATATGGAAGAATCTTCAGATTTGATAGAGGATTGTGCAGTTCTATTACGTTCTATCGTATTGCTACAAGATTAGTAAGTGAAAACTTTTAAAGTTACAAAAGAAAAGACAATGGTGAATAAAATGGAAAATGATGGCGAACCTATTAACTTTAGATATGATGTAGTATCAATTGTTGCAAATCCAGAACTTACGAGGAAAGATGTTCCAATAATTCGTGATGACATTATGAGTTCATGTGAAGGAGACTGTTTAGTTATGGCTAATATGAAAGGAATGGTCAAAGTACACTTTCACACAAATGAACCTGAAAAATTATTTGAAGTATTAGCGAAATATGGAACTCTAGAAACAAAAGAAGTTGAAGACATGAAAGAGCAATATGATGCTTTTATGGCTAAAAAAGATAGTGAAAGGGACTAAGAAGTGCTTTTACTAGAAAGTTCTTTATGCAATAACTGTGGAAAATGTTGCTTTACATGCCACAATATGGGCGAAAAAGAGTGTGTCGACCAAAATTTTCGCTTAAATAGCAGATGTGCTACCTTTCCACTCCTTTTTGGTGTTCCAGAAATAATGGGTTACGAAAATAGTAAGGATCGAAAGGAAAAGAAACCTACTTTTAAAAAACAATGGTTTATCTACTATCTTTCAGGTTGCCATATTGTAGAAAATGAACTTTTTTTACAATTTCTGAGATGGATTGTTGAGGAATTAAATTCTTATAGCAAAAAAAGGTTCTTTTTTTCAACTTTTGGAGAAGAGTATTTAGCAATATATCTCAACAATAACAAAAACAAGTAAATTTTAATACTTTCAAAGAAAATAGTCTGCAAACCCAATTGTTACTAAAGTAAATTTTAAATGTTGAAAAACATTTAAGCATCTAATGGGCGAAAAGAAGAGTTTGGTTAGAAAATTTGTAGTTATAATTATGATTGTTCTAGTTTTTATATTAGTCTTTCAAAGTTCTCTTATCTACATCACATCCCTTCATAATGCAGCAAATTTTTATGATAATGCATCAGAGGAATATCTACAATCAAGAATTGAAGGGCTCTATTCCTCTATAGATTTATTCGTAGACACCTTTGATGATTCACTCTCTGATATGAAGCAAAATTTAAACAGAACTTCAAATTACATTAGAACAAGTTATTTCTCTGAAAATAGCACAGAGATATATGAATCTAATAATCGCACTTATGATAATCAAGATGTTTTCGTTTATTTTGAAGGAATGGTTAATGTAACAGTAGATAAATATCAAATACCTTATTATTTAGGCACTCCTGATGATTCTTTTAATTCTTATGATTTGCCAGGTTTTTACCTTTTTGGAGACATTCAAGATAAAATTGATATAAAAGGAGAAGTGTATCTCCAAATTAATGCTAGCATAGAAGGAAAACTATCCGACCAAGCTTCACTTTTCATCTATGCCTATAAAGAAGGAAAAAATCACCTCATAGAGATAACTGATGTATATTCATCCTATTATAATAATTCTTTTGATAACTCATTACTTGGGTTGTGGAATAACAATGAATATAATTTTGCATCCGAAATTGAA
>CAZEQQ010000512.1:0-2311 GCA_964514425.1 uncultured archaeon | reverse complement strand
CTTATACTAGTGAATTTTCCTTGTTTATTCTGAAAACTCCTTAATTATGACTTTTTTATACTCTACAAATAGTAAATCTTATAACTTCCCGAAAAGAGGATTAATTATCATGAAAAAGATTAGTCCTAAAGTTGGTTTTCCTTTGTGGCAAAATTTATTTCTTTTGACTAAAACTTATTTTAGAAATGCTAAAATTATTGCTAGAAAGTATGAAGACAAAGATACTCTTTTCTACTTTTTACAATTCCTTTATTATCTTTTTACTATTTGGTTTATAATTCCTTTAGTTCTTATTGACCTTTTTCTAATTATTTTTTCTCCAGGGATGCATCTGTTTAGACCATTATCAAAAGCAGGATGGAAATATAATTTAATTACAAGTATTGGAATAACTTTAGCAGTTGCAATGATTGCACAATATACTTTTTTCATTTATTCCTACCAATATCAAGCATTCCAGTTGTATTTAGAAGGGGATCATCGAACAAATATTGAAGTATGTATTGAATCTGTTGGTATTGAAGCTACTTTTAGCCATCCGGATAGAATTTCACGAATTATCCAATCAACAGTAACAAAACTAGATTTAGCGGATAGAGTCCTTCATCAAGACATTTATTTCAAAAGAGGGACATATACGTTTACTACTAATCCTACTACGAATGTTAGTTATTTTCCCAATTTCCATTTAGTTGGAGGAATAGGAGCTTTAGATTTTTACATTTATAGTAATATTGTTGAAGGCAGTATACCTGAAAGACCTGGTGAGATTCTTGCTATTCTTCCTCAAGATTTTTATGATAATTCAAAAATAAGAGTTGGTTCTACAGTTAGAATTATGATTCCGATTGACTTTGAAAGAGCTCCGTCCTATAGCAATCCTAATGCTCACACGGATGTTGAAGTAACAGGTATTGTGATTTTAGACGATTTAGAAGATTTTGTCATTTCCAATCAAGATGGTGTCGAAAAAACTATTTCTCTTCGAAACTTATTATCAATTAGTGATGGTGGGGCAGCTTATGCTTCTTGGCCCTTTGCAGCAGAGATTTTACAAGAGATACCCATTTCAAATGGTTTAGCTAGTATTTATGCCAACATTTTTTACAATACTGCAATAATTGATTCATTTAATATAGAATCTGAATTAGATTTAATAAAGAAGTTTGCTGTTGAACTTAAAGATAGTTTTCTTGGGAATTACTATGTCGAAGTTAATGCATATTTAGTCAATCTCATTGAAGATTTTCGGAGTGAATACAATCTCTATCAAATTTTCATGTTAGCGTTTCTTGCACCTACTGTGGCTTTGACTTTGATTTTAACAGTTTATGCGGCTAATCTTGTCAGGAAAAAGCGGGATCGTCAGTTAACTATTTTGTCAGAGAAAGGAACCAAGAAAATAGAAATTGGAAGCTATTTAGCTTTAGAATCAGTTTTATATGGAACACTTTCATTTCTTTTGGGATTAGGATTAGGATATCCTTTTGCACGCTTTTTGTCTAAAAGTTCTTCGTTTTTAACTTTTACATCTCATACCCTTAAATTCGAACTTAATATTATTTCACTTACTATTGCAGTAACTGCAAGCATTGTAACAATTTTCTTAATTCAGTTTATTAATATCATTACACTTCTAAAAAAACGTAACATTGAGGATTATGGAACAATAAAAAAGACATTGCCCAAATTTTACAATTATTTTGTTGACGTGTTTGTTCTAATTGTGGGCATTTTGCTTTGGGGACTTTATATTATGCCCGAGTTAAGTAATTATCAATCAATCACAGCTAAATTCATTGGAATTCCCGCAACTATAATCACATTATTTGGTTTTTTGTTAATAATGCAAAGGCTATTGCCTGCACTTACTAAAACTCTTTGGAAGGTTATGGATAAAATAAACAAAGATATTATAGTAACGGCAATAAAACAGACCCAAAGAGTTATTCAGAGTTTCTCCTACTCATCCTTAATCCTTTGTTTAACATTTTCAATAGTTATAATGTCTATGGTTGTTCCAGTAAGTTATGAGAGGTTTAGTATCGAAGGAGCATATTATGATTTAGGTGCAGATATTACTATTAGAGGCTTTTCTTTTGAAACAGAGTATCAACGAAGTTTTGTAGAAAGCATCGATGGTATTGTTGCAACAACAGAAGTAAGGCTCGTGAATCTTTTAGATGTTTCTGGTGATTTTGCTATTACCTACTCATGTTTAATTATTAATACTTCATCTTACCAAGATGTAGTTCATTTTAGGGACGATTTTGCTTCTAAACCTTTAGACACACTTATCTCATCTATAGAA
>CAZEQQ010000511.1:0-2312 GCA_964514425.1 uncultured archaeon | reverse complement strand
TATATGATAGCCCTTTTGAATATAAAACAGATAGTTTGATATGTAAATCATCTAAAGTCAGCTTAACAAACATACCAACATAAATTATAACAAATACTGACCCTAACAACAACACCATAAAATATATTGTTATCATAACACTGTTATTCGATTGATATATTGTTGAGAATAGTTTCTGCTCTTTAAAATCTACTAACTCTAGTTCTAAATGGTACTTCTTTTGTAACATTAGTATATATTCTTGCAATTCATCTTTTGTTATGTTATCAGTAAGCTTCATGTGTCTAAAGACACTTATCCATGGATGTGAAGAATTATAACGAAACTCAGCGCCTGTAGTAAGAATCATATTTCTTTCTTTAACACCAGAAAGTAATGCCTCACCTTTATAACCATATATCCACGAAAAAAAAGGTAGAAAAGAAACTGTATCAACTATTTCAATGGTAAATATATGTGATTTTTCAGGAACATCATAGAAAAATTCAAATGTGTAGTTTTCTCCACTATGCATGTTTGAATAATCAGAAAAAGCTTGATCTATAATAACACTTATGTTAGAAGAAAGCATTTTATTGAGAGGAAAAGCAGCATAAGTTTGTCCTTTATAATACTTCCCTATAATATCTAAAACTGCTAATTTTTGGAAGTCCGTATTATTTAAATAAAAATAGTCAATACCTTGGTAAATGTCAATAACACCCTGCTGTTCATAATCTATCGTTGTTAAATAATGACCCAGAGAACTATAAAAAACATCTATTTTATCTTTCGTTAGATTCATAAGGAAAGAATCAACAGTATCTAAATCTTGATAATTAATTTTCACTGTAACATCATAAATTTGATTTATTGAAGCAGAAGAATGATGAAAATGTTCAACAGAGTCTAGAGTTAAAAGAGGAACAGCTATAACAATAAGAAAAAGAAATAATGTCCATGCCCGTTTCGTATTAGAAGACAAGGTAGACGAAAAAGGAACCGTTATGTACTTTTTCAATTGTGTAAAGTGAGTTACTATTTTCCCTACTATTAATCCAAAATGATGTAGATAATAATTCATAAAAGAATAAAGAAAAGGTAGTGCACTTATACATGTTAGAATAATAAGAACACCTGTAAAGATGTTTAAAGAATATGCTGGACGATTCATGCTGATTAGATATATTATACAGATACTGATGAGTACAGAAGCAATAAAATATAGAAAATAACGCTTGACGATTTTTGTTGAGCGATAAAGGAACGAATTGTTTTTTACTTCTTCTTCAACAGGAGAATAAAAAGTTTGAACGATACAACGGATATGCACCATAGCGACAATAAACGTTGCACCAAATGTTAGAAGGAATAGATAACCTATGAAATAATTTACTCCTATAGATGTGGGGATTAAAAAGTTTACAATCATCAATTGTAAAATAAAACTTATTAAAATGGAAACAGGGAAAAGAGAAAGGCCATAAGTTTTTAGTAATTGCTTAAGAATCAGTTTTTTTTTACCCCCTTTTAATAAAATGAAACTGTAATGTTCTTTTTGGAGAGAGTGAAATTGATAAGAAAAATTTCTTAAAAGCATTATAAGTATCCCAAAAATAATAATAATCAGAACATAGTTCAGAACAGGGAAGGAGTAATTCATCCCATAATTAAAATTGTAAATTGCATCAAGTCTCAAATCAAGCAACAAATTAGGTGTAATAAGAGTTGAAGAATATCTAGAAAAATTTATACTATCTGTATATTCTGTCGTATACGAACTTTTTTGTTGAAGATAAGAAAAAAGTTTATTGACATTATTTTCAAGAAGAGTCTTAGCGCGATAAATAGGATATTGTGACAATATACGATAATCAAAATCGAAAACAGTAAAGTATAATACTCTTATTTTATTTTCATTTTCTTCTGTTACAAACGCTTTAAGAGCATCATTCGTGAGAAAAATAATAGGTGTAATACTCATCAGTCTAAAATGTTCTTCTAGTGCTTGTGAATATCCTCCTTTTGTGTAATGTGGCCAATCTACTAACTCTAAGGTTTGATTCGTATTTATTAAATTTTCAATTGTAAAGGATAATGTATGATTTTTGTTTAGAAAGGACGCATTAATTTGGAAAGATAGCATAAATTGGTTATTTTTTAGAGTGGTATTAAAGAAATATTGGTAAAATCCTACTGTAGATACACACAGATAATATTGGTTTTTTTGACTTTCTAAAGTAACATTAGCTTTTATTAATTTAAAATAATTTATTCTCTCTATCATGTATTGCTCTTTAAAAGCTGAATTTTCTTCATATAGTTGATCTTTC
>CAZEQQ010000510.1:0-2319 GCA_964514425.1 uncultured archaeon | reverse complement strand
TCTTCTGTTCGTCAGCTAAACGTTGTGCTTCTTCTTGCTTCTTCTGTTCGTCAGCTAAACGTTGTGCTTCTTCTTGCTTCTTCTGTTCGTCAGCCAAACGTTGCGCTTCTTCTTGCTTCTTCTGTTCGTCAGCTAAACGTTGCGCTTCGTCATCTCTTAATAATTCTTCTGTAAAATAGTTTTCTTCCTTATATTTCTCAAATTCAGGAATGATGGGATTCTCTTGGTATTCTAAAGTTATGTGAAAAGCTTTTTCAAGAATCGTGTTTATTTGGTCTTTTTTACAACATATCGTGCGATATGTTTTATAGTAAATATTTTTTTCAATTAAATTATCTGAAAGTCCTGACATAATCTCATAGTTTTCTAAAAATATCAGCGAAACACTGTCAATAATTTCGCTTTGATAATTATGTAGTTGATCTATATCTGTGCTATATAGATTTTCTGTTTCCATTGCAGAAATGGGATACTGTAATAATATTTTCTCAATACCATCATCTATCTTTTTTGTGAGGACAACAAAAGCTACTTGGGATAGTTCATAGCATAATTCAACTTTATTCTCTACTTTCAAGTTCTCTAAGAACCAATCGACATTTATGTATCCATTAACAACACATATGTTAGATGGTTGAAAAGTAGATATAGTTACATTGTCTTTGTTTAATATTTTTCCTATAATTAAATCAGGTTGAACCTTTAAAGAAATTTTATCTGATATTTTCATACCAGTGATTTCTGTACCAAAATTGTTTTCAAATACTCTTTTTGCTGAAATTTTTTCTTTATTTTCTACTAAATATTCATCGTCAAAATCTACAAATTTGAGTTGGTGTTCTTTTCCACCTACCATGAAAGTTGCATTTGTTTGTACTTTTCCCTCTTCCATTATAGGTTTAGGTAAAGGGCATCCTCCTTTTAATTCATCTAACTTTTCAGTATATCTGTTTGAACTTCTTTGTTCTATAAGCGCATCAAAATTAATTTTAAGGTCTGATTCGTCATAATCTACAATAGTACTAAATACTTCATCAGCAATCATCATTTTTTCAACTTTAACGCGTATTTTATCAGCTGAATAGAATTCTAAACAATTCATAACGCTTGCAACATTAATAGTAGAAGCTAATTCCGTTTCTTCAAAATATTCTTGCATCCAATTAGCTAGTCTTCGATCAAAAATTGATATTTCATAACCTTCTGCAAATTTTTTCATTAAGTTAACACATTGACAAAGATTCTCAACTGTGAAAGAGTTTTCCAAGTTTGTTCGGATATTTCTAAAAGATACTTCATATTCATTTGTATCAGGACAGTTTATTTTTATCTCCCAACTTAAGGTGCCCCAAAATTTTACATAACTTCCTTCAATCATTATTTTTACAACTCATTTTTGTATGGGAATATAATCTCTAATAGTTAAAAAAGGGATTAATAAAAAACTATCGCTGTGTAAATTAATTTGTTGTTAATACTTTATAGATTTGAGCAATCATAACGTCTGTCCATTGTTCATTAGCTTCATAAGGAAAAGGCGGTAATTCTATATTATGCTTCATTTCTTCTAATGATTTTCCATCGTGAACGAAACTATCTATTAAATTGGTTAAATCTTCCAAATATTTCTTCTGTACTTTCACTTCCTCAATATCAACAATTGAACCATGCCCAGGCACAACAATTGATGGTTGCTTATTAATAATATAATCATAAGCTTCTAACCAAATCAATTGATTGGCTGACAAATCTCCTCCAAAAGGATAGGATTTTGCAAATAAGATATCACCTGTGATGAGAGTTTTTTCCTCATCTATCCAAACTATAGAACTTCCTTTCGTATGACCATCTAATTGACTGATTTCGACTTTATAACCTTCATCTTCTATTGTTAAGAATTTTTCAAAGGTTTGAGTTGGGAGAGTTATTTCTAAATTTTCCCATACTTTCTTAAAATATTCGTCACTTTTTCTTCTATTTTCAATACTCTCTTTAGTCCAATTATTCTTTAATGCATATTCCATGTAGTGAAAAGTATCTTTTGATGATAAAATAACACAATCTTTAAAATTTTGATTCCCAAACACATGATCTGCATGGTGGTGTGTATTGACCAAATACTTTACTTTTTTCCTTGTTTTGTATTCTATATTTTCCTTGAGAGTTTTTGAGTTTACTGGATCCATTCCAGAGTCTACCATTATAAGGAAATTAGGGCAAGCTATGGCTGCAATAGTACATTTTGTTTCCCCTTTAGTATAAGCAAAAATTGTTTCTGTTATTTGTTCCATTTCTAACATAATGAAATAGAGAGAAAAA
>CAZEQQ010000509.1:0-2322 GCA_964514425.1 uncultured archaeon | reverse complement strand
AAAAATGATTACTTAGTGTCTAATGTGGAAGATATTGTCCTAAAAAATCATAAAATAACAGTTGACATTTTCGAAATTGATTCAATCTATATAAGTGAATCATACTACATCGAGAATATTGGCTCTACGGAATTGATTTTTATTGACTTTTGGTTTAATTATTCGATCAGTTCACTCAAAGCTTTTGATGCTATTGGTTCTGTCGAATACACTTGGAATGTAACTCAAAGTCCTGTTACCAATCATATGCGCGCTTATTTTAGAGAACCTTTACAGATTAACAGTTCTACATTTTTATTTGTTAACTATGAATTATCCTATAGCCTTCCTTTAACAGAAGGGAAAGAAATGTATTATACTTTTGAATTTTCTAAACGAACTAGTTATGAAACAGATAATTTAGAAATGGAAATTACTCTCCCTACTGGGGCGTTCATTCATGAATCAGATACAGTTTTATCGTATTTTCCTGAAAACCCAAACCAGTCATTATATCATAATAGATTAGTACTAAGTTGGGATATTCAAAATCTCAATGCTAATATAGCTAATCTTTTCACAATACGTTTTTATGTCCCTATAGTAGAGGATGATACTTCCTTCTACAGCTCAACCTTTAACACCTTTGTTGCAGGATTATTAATTGGGACATTTTTAGGAATAAGTGGAACATTTTGGTTAATTCGTTACAAAGAAAGAACAGCTACAAAGAAAATGGGAACTTCTCTTTTAGAAGATAATCAGATGCAATTAGTTCAAATTATCTACGATAAAGGAGGAAAAGTATCACAAAAAGATTTGTGTTCTATTACTGGTTACTCTAAATCAAAAATATCTCGCAATTTAGTACCTCTAGAACAGCGAGGATTAATTAGACGCGAAAAGTGGGGAAGAACGTATGTTGTTCAGTTAACATCTACAGGTAAAGATTTAGTTCAATAAAATAGAAAAGTGGAATTAAATGCTTTAACACGCCGTTATCATAGCATAGAAACAATAGAGAAACCATTTTGCAACTTATTGAAACCTAAATAATACCAAAATATAACATCGTGTTTAGATTAACAACTGTTTCACAATCTTTGAATGCGATTCTTATTAAGATATTGTGAGTAAACGTTATACATGAAATCAGAAAACAAAAAAATCATTCTATCTGGAGTTTTATTCTTTTTGATACTTAGTATGGTAGTTTCTCCATTAGATGCTAAAAGAGATCATGTTTACAATAAGCAAGGGTCAATTTTTATTGAATCAGATAATTTTATACTGAAATTACATGCTGGAAAGCCTGATTTGATGATATGGCAACAAAATGAAACAACTACGGGTAGACAAAGTAGAATACCTGTTTTTCGTGTAGCTTTCACACATATTGTCGAAGTTTTTAGTGACAATTTGACTATTGGTAATCGCTCAGATCTCGGAGGAAAAGTCTATAATCTTGCTTCTGCACTTATAAGTTGGACTTTGACAACAAGTGAGAGTGATAAAGAAATCAACGCCACACTCACTTCTGACCCATTTGATAATGGAGCTATAATTAAATTCATTTTTCATTTATATTTTGAGGACGTAACTATTACTCAAACATTAAATGATACAACTTATACTCATAATATCAAAGCACTCTCTGAAATAAAGTTTGATATTATAGTAGAAAATTGGTTATTCACAGAAGGAGCTACAGGTTTAGCATTTTTAGTTAAAGTTCATGAAATGGCTTATAGACATCAAGTAAGAGTAGGTGAAAGAGTAAATATACCTGAAGAAGAGAAATCACGGGAGAACATGCCTCATTCAACCAATAGAACGGCTGATCCTAAAAATCACGGAATCAAATTTGGAGATAGTAAAACTAGCTATAGTTATTTCGCTTGGACACCTCAAGCAGATATTTTTGATAGTGAAGGAAACTATTTAGAAACAGTTGATGTTGTTGCTAGTTCAACAAGTTTTAACCATGAAGGAGACAATAGTAAAGGGAGAAAGTTTGGTAAAGAATATATCAACGTTATTTTGGCTTATCCAAATTATGGAAATGAAAGAACATTAATCCATGATCCTGTGATAGGAATAGATGAAACACCGAGTGGAATAAGCTATTCTTCGATTAGTTTATTAGCACTGCCAATAACAGTAATACTCTTTACAATACTTGTCAGAAGACAGAGAAAGTAGTGGTCTTTTTTGTCTTTCTTGTCTTTTTTCTTTTTTATTATTTTTCCTTTAAATGGTTGAAGAAGGTTAACTGGCCCATCAACCAGTCCATATATTTTTTAGATTCGTAGATTTTTGGAAAAGAATTGTAATGTTTACCTA
>CAZEQQ010000508.1:0-2328 GCA_964514425.1 uncultured archaeon | reverse complement strand
TTCTTCATTATAGCTGCTTTATGATAACATGAAGAGAAAACTTTGAGTTTCTTTTCCTTTTTTATCTTCTTTTTCTTATTATTAGGAGTTTCAAATACTACAGAGGAATATTTTTAACAAAACAAGATTATGAGGCATATGAAACAATTCTATGTAGGTTTAGCTGCTTTAATTGAAAATAAGGGGAAGTTTCTCGTGATGAAACGATCACCGGAAAAAGATTTCCTCCCTAATACTTGGGAGACTATTACGGGAAGATTAGAAGAAGCTGAATCACCAGAAATAGGGTTGTTAAGAGAAGTTGAAGAAGAAGCTGGAATTGAAATAGAAATCGTTATGCCCATTGATACAGGATTCTTCTATAGAGGAGGAAAAGAGTATCCCATGGTATTTATTTCTTTTTGGTGTAGATATCTTTCAGGAGATGTTGTATTAGATTGGGAACATACGGAATATCGATGGATCACAATAGAGGAAGCTTTGAAGAACGATGATTTGCGTCCTTTTCATAAAATGTTTAATAAAATACAAAAAATGAAAGAAATAGCAAATGCCACTTTTAGACTATAAAATTGGAAAATAAAGAAAGAAACTAAGTGTTTAGAGTGAAGGAGTGGGCAAGGATTTCATCTAACAATTTTTGAGCTATTTCGGTTTTCTTTCCTTCAATCCAACTGATTCTTCCTTCTTTATTTATTAAAGCTACTTTATTTTTATCACTTTCAAACCCATATTGTTCAGTAGATACTTCATTAGCTACAATGTAGTCAGCTTGAGCTGTTTTCATCCTATCTTGAGCTATTTTAACAAGCTCCTCATCAGTTTTCTTGTATTCTGCTTTAAATAATACTAAAATACTTTGTGGGGATAATTCTTTTATTTTGTCAGCAAGTTTAGGGAAAGGTTTGAGGACTATTTCCAATTTCTCTTTGTTAGATTTAATTTTTTCATCTAGCTGTTCTAAAGCTTCAAAATCATTCATTGCTGCGGCCAAAATAACTATATCATACTGCTCATTAGTAACAGAGTTTACCATCTCATCGTACATTGCTCGAGGTTTAACAGTTTTTTTCCTATTTGATAATACTTTAGGCGGATCCTTTGGTGTAGCACCGTATACAACTTTTACCTCTCCTCCTCTTTTCCATGCTTCATGAGCTAAAGCAAAGCCCATTTTACCAGTGGAAGGATTACTAATGAATCTTATACCGTCTAGAAAAGCTCTTGTTGCCCCAGCATTCACTAATATCTTCTTATCTTTCAAATCATTCTTATAGAGAGATCGGATACATTGGTCAAGTATTTCTTCATTTTCTGGTATCTTTGCTTTTTCTTCTTCAACTTTGGGCATGATAATTTTCACACCCATTTGCTCTAATTTCTTTAAATTCTCAATAACAGCAGGATTGTAAATCATTACCTCATGCATAGTGGGAACGATAATTGTTGGGATTTTGTTTCCAAGAGCTGTTCCTGCAATCAAAGTTACAGGGTTATCCATAATTCCTACAGCAATCTTAGAAAGACTATTAGCAGTTATAGGGGCTATGAGAATCAAGTCAACTTTATCTGCTGAAAGTCCAGCCAAATCAACGTGTTCAACTTTTCCTTCAATACTGAGAATAGGGGGAAGGGTTGTAGCCCATTCAAATAACATGGGGTGAATAAATTTCGCTGCTTCAGGTGTCATAACGGGGATAACATGTGCACCGTGTCGCATAAGTAATCTAGATATTTGGGGTGCTAAAAAGCAAGAGATTGAACTTGTTATACAATGAACTATGGTTTTTCCTTCAAGTTCTTTACCTTCTGTTCCAAAAATTGGAGATGAGGGATGAGGCATAAAAAAAAATAAGGAGAAAGCATTAAAAATTTTGCGAAGAAATAGTAAAGAAAAAAGTTTGTGTTGTTTTGAAGAAAAATGGTTTTCCTTAATTCTTGTCCTATGAAGCTATTTATTAAGAGCAATTACACTATTTACATGAAAAGTTACTTTAGGTGATTTTATGGCTGAAATTAGCGAAAAAATGGTAAAAGCATTAAACGAACAGATTAAAAAAGAACTTGAATCAGCTTACATCTATTTAGGTATGTCTAGTTGGTTTGCAGAAAGAACACTAAATAACTTGGCGAAATGGTTTGATCTTCAAGCAAAGGAAGAATTTGAACATGCTATGAAATTTGCCAACCATATTATGGAAAGAGGTGGGCATGTTGAATGGATGGACATTTCTAAACCTAAACAAGACTGGGAAAACATTCTTCAAATCCTTGAAGCTGGGCTTGAACATGAAAGATACATCACAGCTGAAATTGAGAAACTCTATG
>CAZEQQ010000507.1:0-2329 GCA_964514425.1 uncultured archaeon | reverse complement strand
AGCTTCAACAAATAACAAAGTGTTCTCTTCTCAAGAACAATTACTCTTACGTCTAATCGCTCCTCTTGAACCAATGTGGAACGATAACACACACTGGATACTAAGTGATTTAGCGCTACGAGAACTTTATACTATTGGATGGATACAAACAGCAATAGGAATGAGCCAGTTATCTCTTCCCAGTAGAACAACTCTCCAAGCTACATACTTTAACCCAGATACCACTGATTTTCCAAGTGGTAATCCTGACTTATTAAAAGATCTTTACAATGTTATCGAATTAATGAGTGAACATGGAGAAGAACATGTAAGAGGAATGTTTGAAAAACCTTTGTACCATATAAGTAGTGGTATCTTCCCCAATATTAATCTCAAACTCCCAACATCAATCTTCGATCAATTAGTACTGCATTTACTTGTAAATGTTTTCGATTTATCAGCAACCTTAGGGGATGCTGTGGATTACCTCCATCTATTAACATATTTCGATAGCAAAAGTGGAGCTGTCGATGGAAATATCATATATAATGACCCCTTAAAAGGCACAGCAGTACAAGCAATTGGAGAATTCTACGACTCTGCAACAAGAATCCAACTATCGAAAATACATTTATGGGGTGTAGAACTATCTAAAGCAGCTCACTATATCCAAGACCAACAAAATCCTTACCATACATCATTAGTAAAATCAGATAATATCGCAAACCCTGAACTTCCAATCTCTATTATATTCAACTTACGCTCTACATGGTTGGCAGCAGCTCAAGATAATGAGTTGAACTCACTCTTAGCAGCAGCAATCTATGATTTAAACGATGGAACTTGTAATCATCTTGTAGAGTTGTTAAAAATAGCGCTAATCTATAAATCTGCAAATAGTGTAATAGATAAATTAATATTAGGAACACTAATGACAGCATATTTATTGGCTGCAGGATTTAATACTGCGATAACTGCTCTTATAATAGCGTGTAATCCCGTAAAGGTCGCAGACTCACTCATGGATACAATAGATGCAATACTTAATTTCATAAGTGCTACAGCGGATACATTGAACAAAATTAGCAACTATAATACTGTTTTTAATAATCAACATGACCAGATAGAAAGTAAAGTACACAGTGGTAGTGGTGGCTGGTTAACTTCTACATGGCAAAATAGTATCCGTACTTACATTCAAAACAATAGACAAACTTTCCAAGGGCAATCCTTAGCTTTCTTGACCAACCAAAGAGAAGCGCTTATTCAACAGTGGATAAAACAAAGTAGTGACGTTGCTAACTACTTCTATCATACTATAAATCAATATGGAATAGATTATATTGATGTAAAAACTGCTACTTTGACACGATTACAAAGAGCTGCTGCACAGACCTATATGCTTTACAACAGTTTTTTCATTGATAAAGTGTTTAAAACAGATAGTGACGGAGATGGTATGTCGGATCTATTAGAAGAAAAAATCTACGGAACAAATCCAAATTCGGCGGTAAGAATACATCAGATAAGTATAACATCAACATTTTCAACAGCTTATGTTTCTGCAACTTTTAAAACTGATCGCCCCACTAGTAGAATTCATGTTAAGGTAGAAATATTTAACCAAGATTTGACCAAAAACACATATGATTATTACTACGATGATAATGGACAGAATAATTTGCAAAGTCTCCAAACTTTCACACAACAATTTGCTATTCCTCACAACGCTATACACATGAAAGTGTCTTTAATATATACAGAATACTACTATGACTGGACAACAGTACAGCACAATTCTTTTCCACAGTTGTTAACAAGAACATATACGGCATCTCAGGCACATGTCTTCTCTTCTGGACCGTTCTTCCCGTAAAAACAAATGAAACAATCTAACACATCAAACAGAGGATAGAGTATCCAACTCTCTCCTCATTTGACAACTAATAAATCAACAAAAAAGGTGTAACTATGACAAAAAGTAACACTCATAATATAATAAAAGGTACAAATATTTATAAAACTCCTCTATCTCTTCTTTATCGATCTAAAGTGGTTAACAAACTTTTTCCTCTTCTTCTATTTATAATCGGTCTTCTTACAAACTCTGTTTACACACTTCCCTTAATTCTCCCTTCCGAAGTAGAAGCAAACAGTTCAGTAATCGAACTTTTATGGCAAAGTGAGATAGAAGAAGTTCTGACGACACTCACAGTGATAGACAAAGATTCATCTACTTCTGTCTTAGCTAACGCAAAAACTACTTTTGTTTCTTACAGTGGTGAGACAGGTGAACTAGAATGGACGATGAGCAATTACGACTATCTCCACACAGAAGCAGAACAGTTTC
>CAZEQQ010000506.1:0-2332 GCA_964514425.1 uncultured archaeon | reverse complement strand
GGTGTGTACTGATCTCATTGCATCTAGATGATGCTTGCTCATCTCGATTATCACAATGTGATCATTATCCTCTCTCTTCTTATACCACTTCTTTATATAAAGACCATACTTTTTAAAAATCAGTGTCCTATATTGCAGATGTACTTTTTGTAAGTTATACTTTTTGAAGGTGGCTCCTTATTAGAAGGTAGATGCCCAATTTCCAATGGAGAAACACAGATATATTAACGCTAAAATGGGGTAAAAATTTAGAGTAACCATTTTTAAGCATTTATGAATATTGCAGACAATTTTTGCTTAATTTGTTACTCACATATAATTAAGAACCCATATTATCTCAAAATAAAACAAGAATATACCTAATAATTACAATAGAAATAGTAGTATTATAGTTCAACTAACTCTATTTTTTTATTTTCAATATCAGCTTCATACTTTAAACATTTTGACACTTTAACTCTTAATGGGTTATCAATACTCAGTTTCAACTCAGACTGTATTTCTTTTATGAATTCTGCATAATTCTCTTCTTCAAATTTTGTTGTTAGGGTACAGTGTGGCACCCAGGCATCAAACAAATCATGATCATTTACTGTTTTTTGCTTTATGGTTAAATCTCGTATTAAGTTGTATAAGTTATAAAGGATTATATTTGGTTGGGGGTTTAAAAATATCACATTATGTTCTTGATTTGGAAAAATCCCTATGCTGCAAAATTTTAATTCAAAAGGTAGGTTTTGTTCAGTGTATTTTTTTACACTTTTATCTGTTTCTTCAAAATTCATTTCTTCTGAATAATTCAATGTAATATGTGGATCAATTTCTTCGTTGAATGGTTTGAATAATTGTGTGTGCTTTTCTAGTTTTTTTCTAACTGCTAGTATTCTTTCTGCAGATTCTTGATCAAAAAAGATTGCATATCCTTTCATTATCCTTACCAATTCACTAAACTTTAATTCTTATTGTTGCATCACTACTAATTTTTCGATTTCCTAAGTATTTTTGCTCTTTTTTAACAAATAATAATAAATTACTGGTATTATTATTAGTGATAGTAGAACGAAAATCCACGTTTCTCCTCTCCAAAAGTAATACGTTTCTATTATTTGTAGGATAGTTAGTTGCCTGTAGAGGTTCATTAAGCTTTCAAATATTAATGTGAGAATTATCCATAATAGACCTATAATAATAATATCTTTCCTTGTATACTCTTCCTTTGTGTATTTTAGAAATAAATATATTGCAATGAAGAACAAAATTATCAATGTTAAAGAACTAATCTGGTGTGCCCACATGCCAATATATGGTTCCAATAGTGGTTTGTACGTTAAATCTCTTATTATTGCGTTAATCATAGCTATAACTAATAAAAGGAACCAAAATAGGAAAGATTGAACATAGAATTTTTTTATTTCTAGCATGTCAAACTTTTCTCATTCCTAACTATAAGTATTCTTTTTCATTTTTGTTCATAAGTATTGTGAAGTCTTGGCGGTTCTATCTCATTCTTTTGTTATGTTTTGTTGCAATTTTTCTTTTCTTCTAATGTAAAGGATATAGGAGAATATTATCAGGAAGATTCCTAAAAATAGAAATCCTAATGAGCCATATTGGAAGTCCTCTGCACCAGCATTAATCACCATATAGAATATATAACTTATACCTATAATACCTGAAGTTACTGATGAAACTATTTGTACTACTTTTACGTCTAAATATGTGGCAAATGTTACTCCTAAAAGTGCTAGGACGAAAGCTAAACCAAATGAAAGTTCAAATGCCATTGGGCTCAAGAATCCGCTTATTGCTATAGTTATCAATGATATGAATAATGCAGGAACAAATTGTAACTCATTTTCTGTCTTTTTATAAAGGATAAAGGACATTATCAGGATTGTAGCCATAACACTAGTTAAAATTATGAATGACGTATATGTTAGAATCATTACTGCGGGTGAGAGATAGAATGTGCTTATTGCTATTGCTACCATTCCTACCAGTGAGTTAGATTTCAGTTGGCTTTTATAGCTAATTCCATAGAATAGTAGTGCTAAAACAAAAGGAACGAAACCGAACCATGTTTCGTTTATTATTACTGCTATCAAACTAAATATATAAAATGGTATGAATAGCATGATGCAAGCAAGATGTGCATTGGGTAGGTCTGTTTTAACTAATACATAGTCGAATACTAAATTAGTTAAAATCATATAGAATATTATTGTAAAGATACTGAAAAAGACATAGAACAGGGTAAGATGTGCAGAATTTACAACATTTATACCAAAGAACGATATACTTCCAATTGTAATGTATAATATTTGTAGAGCTA
>CAZEQQ010000505.1:0-2338 GCA_964514425.1 uncultured archaeon | reverse complement strand
CTGAAGGACCAATAACGCCAACAAATTCGCCTTCAAAAACGTCAAAAGTGACATTTCTTAAAGCATTTATCCTATTTTTGCTTATGTCGTAGCACTTTGAAAGATTTTCTACTGAAAGAACTTTTTTACTCATTTTTTGTCCTCCTTGAAACTAAAATATAGTCACTATCAACCATTTCACAAGTTAATAAAGTGTCACTGTTTTTCCTCCAAAATTCATAAGGTAAAAGAATTTTCCCTTCTTTGTCGACTAAACTATAGAAAAAGCCATTTTCCCTTCTCTTACCCCTTAATAATTCTATTTTTAGACTCTCTTCTTTCTCCTCTATCAGAACTGTATTTTCACCACACTTTGATATATCGTAAAGAATATTTAATGGAAATTGAGCTCGTCCGAAATTATCGACAAAAAGATTATAGACGCCTTCAAGTTCGGTAAATTCATCATAATCTGTAAAATTAACTCGTTCTTCCAAAATGCCATCGATTAAAGTAAAATATCTGTTTCCATATTTTGATACATCAGGGTTATGTGTAACTAATATCACGATAATGTCTCTTTTTTCACTTATCTTCTTGAATAATTTCATGACTTCATGAACATTCTCACTATCTAACTCCCCTGTTGGCTCATCTGCAAGAATAATAAGAGGGTCATAAACTAGTGTAGCAGCAAGTGCAACACGCTGTTTTTCTCCTGCTGAAAGTTGATGTATTTTGTGATAAATACGTTTTTCTAAACCTAGCTCTGATAAAATTTCTATAGCTTTAGCTCTATTATTTATTCCTTGAAACTTTAAAGATAACTCCACATTTTCAAGGGCATTAAGATGTCCAATGAGGTTTTCATTCTGAAAAATCATTCCCACTCTTCCACTTCTCCACTGATCCAGTTCAGAATTGTTTAAATGAGTCAAATTCATTATATTATCTTCTGTTTTTACCAGTATCTGACCCGTTGTAGGTAAATCTATCCCTCCTAAAAGGTTAAGTAATGTCGTTTTACCACTTCCTGAGGGACCCATAATTGTAATGAAATCTCTGTTTTTTGCAGAAAGTTGTAAATTCTTTATAGCAACAGTTTCTATTCGTTGTTCTTTTTCACCAGATGAATAAATCTTGTAAATATCTTTCAATTGTAATTCTATTAACATTACATCACCTTTAGATTATTTACCGGATCAACTTTAGCTAATCTTTTTCCTATAACTAATAAAAGCAAAAGAGATATCACTACAACAGAGAGCAGTAACAGAAGCATATGAGTTACAGAATAGGAAATAGAAGTAAGGTTAAGGATTAACAAACTCGAAATAAACCCTAAATACATGGAAGAAAGAACAAATGAAAGAAAGATGCTTATAACCAAAGAAAAGAATAATGTTACAAGTAACTCTCCCGAAAATATGCGAATAATATCTTTTTTCCTACCTCCAATAGCAAAATACGTGCCAAACTCTTTCTTTCTCTCGTAAATAGAATTGACAATGAAAAGTTGAACACCTACAGCAGTTATGGAAAGGACAAGAAGAAACAATAAGTTCGTTAAACCTGTTAACGACTGTTGAAGTGTTTTGTATTCGTCTAATCTGTCATTTACTGTGATGATACCAATCTCAGCACTATTTGGATAATTAATGGAATACCAATTAGCTATATCTTGCTTGAACAAATCTAAATCTACACTATCTTTCACACTAAAAAAAGATAATGAAGCATTATTATGGGGTAGTAAAGTGAAATTAGATGACTCTGAAGGAGTTCTAAGAAAGTTAACATCTGCAACAACGAATTTAAGCTCATTGATATTTTTGTCAGTTATGTCAGTAACGGCTGGGAATTGGAACGCAATATCAGCTACTTTAATTGTTATAATCTCTTGTCCCAGTCGTATAGGAAGCTCATCTCCTACATTGAAATTGTTTTCTGTTTTTTTGTCTGATTGTTCAGGGTTGGCTAATCCATAAGAGAAAATAACATTAGTGACATTTGATTCACTTACCATTAAAGCCTCCTGTGTTGATGATAGAGAGTTTGAAGCAAAAAAATCGTTCTCAAATTTACAAACATCAAAAAATGTCTCAGTTTCTATTCCTAAAGTAAATATTATATTCCGACCAAAAACAACAATAGAATAATAAACAGAAGTATATCCCTCTATTTGGTCAGAAAAAGTAAGATGCAAATCCCTTAACACGTCAGATGTATTATAATTGAGATAACTAGGTCTGGCAAACTCTATTCTAACATCACTTCCCACAGTATACTTAGCATCTTCAATTGACCCAAATTCGTAGGTATCAGTAATATTAGCCACAACTATACCGAAAGAAAGGGC
>CAZEQQ010000504.1:0-2341 GCA_964514425.1 uncultured archaeon | reverse complement strand
AAAATATGAAGCATTTTCGGGATTGATTATAATACTAATTAAGCTTGGGAATAGCAGTCCTGGAGCAAGATACAACACTTTTGATATATGGTTCCCAAATGAAAAACTTCCCAAATTTTTTACTATATCCATTTTTGGGTAAGGTATAGGAAGTTCTGTTTTTGACAGAGGTAAAAAGAAGATTATTGATATTATGACAACAATTATTATAGCTATTGACCATACTGTTAATATGTAAAATTCGCCCATAATTGGGATAATTACAATAATTATTAGTAATATTTTTAATGTATGTAACATCAACTCTTTGAAAAAGCCATAAATAGCAACTTTTTTAGCAAAGAATATACTGTTAAGAAATTGCCCTATTGCTGTAAATAGCACAAATAAGACAAATATTATTGCTAAATTGATATTGCTACTCAATTGTTCATATATTGCTATTTTTCTAAATATTAATAGTGATATTAGTGATATCACAAGTCCACTTACAATTACTATAAAAAATGCTGAATTTGCTATTTCATTTTTCTTCTCATGATTTCCGAAAAATCTTAATACCGAATAGGAGGAGCCCATATCTGCTACTATAGCTAATAACGCCCCTATTGTCACATAACTAGCAGCAAGACCTATCTCATGGTCACTAAATTGTAAAGTGGCTAATTTCCAAAAAATGAATCCAAAAAGAGAGCCTATTATTGTATTTCCGAATATGAATACCGAATTTTTGAATAAACTATCACTCCGAAATTTTTCTACATAATTTAGAAGGTGTTTTCTGTTTATCATTACTCTCTACTCTTTTGATTTATTCGGGTAGTTTTTTTTAAAAAGGTTGTTAAATTTAGATAATTTATCTGTATTGTTTTTTTCTTTTTTCATTTTTTGTTTTTAGAAAAAACATTTCTTCATCGAATGAATTATATATTAGAAAAAAAACTTGTTTTCAACAATGAAAATAGCTTTTATTGGGACACATGGAATACCCGCACGATATGGTGGAGCAGAAACTGCAGTCCAAGAAATCAGTAATATCTTAGTTCAGCAAAGCTTTAAAATTCTTGTTATCGGTTGTGTTGACACTTTTTCCATTGAGTTCAAGCATTACAAAGGTGTTGAAATCATTAACATTCCTAAATTTCCCATTAGAAGCATTGACTTTGTTTTAAGAGGGATGATCTCTACTATTTTGGCTATAATTAAAGGTTATAATGTTTTTCACTATTTTGGAGAGGATGCTGGGTTCTATTTTGCTTTTGCTAAGTTGCTTAACAAAAGAGCTGTAGTTACCATAGATGGCTTACCACGTGAACGAGAGTCTTATTCAGAGACTGTTAAAATCGTTTTGGATAAGTTTCTCAAATTTTCTTTAGATATAGTGGATGTTAAAGTGGTTGATTCTCAATTTGCAAAAAAACAAATTGAAACCTTGTCATATAAAGACATTAATTATATTCCTTATGGTGCTAAAGTAGGAAATAAGTGTGATATGGCGGTCTTAAACAAATTTAATCTATCTCAAAAAGATTACTATATTTTTGTTGGGCGCTTGGTGGAAGAAAAAAAAGTTCATGTTTTAATTGAAGGTTTTGTTAAATCTCATTCTTCAAAAAAACTTGTTATTATAGGTAAGAATCATTATAACTCTAAATATGAAAAGAATTTGCGTAATAAAGCATCCTCTGAGGTTATTTTTCTTGGAGCTATTTATGGATATGAGTATGAAGAACTTTGTAAAGGTGCTTTTGCTTATGTTACAGCTTCTGGTATTGAAGGATCTTCGCCTTCTCTCATCCAAGCTATGGGTTTTTCATTACCTGTAATTGTTAGTGATATTCAACAAAATATTGAAGTCATTGATAATTCTGGTTTATCTTTTAAAAAGGATAATTCTGATGATTTAGCCAGTAAAATCCTACTACTTGAGAAGGATAAAGATCTTTATCACCTTTATTCTGTTCGAGCGCTAAACAGAGTTAAAGAACTATTTTCATGGGATATCGTTGCTAATAAGTATAAAAAAATTTATGAAGAGTTATATGAGATTCATAAGAAAAACAGTATTATACTACTTTTAAAGAGTAAACTATTCAAAAAGTAAAAATATTATGGATTGAGGAATTATCTCATTTTTTTTGAAAGTTTAATTAGCATCACATTTTCTTAAATCTATCTACTAGAAATACTTATTTACCATAACAAAAATTTGATTTTAGGTGAGTTTCACCGACCCTAAAAATGTTTTACAAAGTTGAGTTGTATAATATGTACAAAAAGAAAAAAATAGCTGTAGTTGTTCCCGCTTATAACGAAGAAAAATTTATTCTACAGACATTAG
>CAZEQQ010000503.1:0-2345 GCA_964514425.1 uncultured archaeon | reverse complement strand
CTATGGATGTTATAGAGCTATAATTAGCATACTTTAATGAAAATTTTTCTAGATGGTTAAGGAATAATTCCTCTCTTGTTGTTCTATCTGAAATTACTAATGTTGAAGAAGAGTTCATTAATGTAAATATCTCATCATTAGAATATTGATTGAAATAATTATGATAAAACTTCGTGCTACTAAAGAAAGATAATGGAGAATCTAACAAAAAAAGATAGAACATAGAATAGTGATTATTATAAGCATAATTTATCGTATAATAGATAGTTATATGATCATTTTCGGAAAACTCTGCTTTCAGTACGTTAATATCTTTAGCTCTTACTTTGATAGTAAAATCTTTCAGTTTTGATGATTGTTCTTTTTGTTCTCCATATGTATTAAATTCTTTATAGGAAGCAAGGAAAAATGAAAACAGAAATAATATCATAAAAAGAATCGACCACATATGTTTATATTCGAAATAGGATAAATTCAAGGTTCGTAAAATAAACTTGTTTTCCCTATTTTTACGTCTAAATATTTTTTGAAAGAGTGGATGAGTGTACTTGCGTATTAGTTCAGGAATGTATTTCATAGTAAAGACAACTGTAATAAGTGAAAGAAAAAGTAAAGATAGAACAAAAATAGTTTTATTTGATTGAAACTCAAAAAGGAAGAACAGTGCCATTAAGACGAATGAAACAAAGCAAAGAAAGAAAGTAATTGTCTGGATAGTATTTTTAAAGAAAGAGTAATGAACTTTTTTATTACTATTGTTTGATATTGAACCCGTTACTATATTTTGAAGGTGATTTAGTATTATAAATTCGAAAATTAATGACATAATAATGATAATAGAGTTTGAGATCAGTAACATTAGATAGAAATAGAGCCATGAATAAAAATCTAAAATAAAAGCAAAAATAAAAGTTACAGTGATACTTAGTAAGAAAGTGAAAAATAGAATGGATAAATGTACCTGAAATATGACTTTAAATATCTCTGACTTTCTAGCTCCTTTCGTGATTAGAAATTGTATACTCCCTTTTAAAGATAAATTTTGCTGTTTGAGGTAAAAATAAAAGACTACTAACAAAAAGCTTGAGATACTAAAAAATATCAATATAGAACTCAACAGAGAATTGAAATATTGTTCTGAGATGAGCATGAATGATTCCTTAAAAAGAAGAGAGCTAGACATAGACACACTAGAGAGAAAAATATAATCGGGATAGTAGATACTGTAAATGGAATCAAGTAATTGACCAACCCAATTATTATGAGCTTTTATTACTGTTTGTGGAATAGAATTAATATAGGTTAGTTTTTCATTCCATTTAGTATGATAAATA
Source organism: uncultured archaeon (assembly GCA_964514425.1). Classification (GTDB taxonomy): domain Archaea; phylum Asgardarchaeota; class Heimdallarchaeia; order Heimdallarchaeales; family Heimdallarchaeaceae; genus CAZEQQ01. The sequence continues at coordinate 1,011 of CAZEQQ010000503.1, read as the reverse complement.
GAAATGATAGGTATTTCTTCAGTAATCTCATTAATCATTTCTCTATCACCACTTGTTAATAGAGTGAGTAAATGGGGAGTAGATAATAACATAATTTTTTCGTCATTTAAAGGATTGTATAAAGAATATGAATCATCGCTAAAGGACAAGAAATCTTCAAATAGACTACTATAAGAGTTTAAATGTGATTTTAGTAAAGTTGGAGAGAATACTGTTGTAATATTTAAAGTATTATTCGTTGCTACTGGTAGAAATTCAGTAGATATCATGGTTTCATTAACACTAGAATCACTTGTAATGAAAAATAGATTGTGTGGTGATGGAGAAGACGAATTAATGAGTTCAAATATATCTAAACTGCAAGCTATATACAGTATATTACTTATCTCCGAGCCATTTATACTTGTAATAAAAAAATCAGAAGGCGGGAGTAAAAATAATGAGAAAGAATTCTCTAAAGATTCCTTAATTTGAGGCGAAGTAACGGAAAATATCGAAAAAGGTTCAGAGATAGTAATTTGTAAATCCGAGGGGGGATCATCATAAAAAAGTGCATTCCAATCTTGTCGATAAGAGTCTACATAAAAAATAAAAGACGAGAACGCAACAATGAAGATGAAAAGAAGAAGTAAAGCTTCTATTAACAAGATTCTTTTCTGATCTTTAATCAATGCTTGTTTAAGAGTTATTTTCATAATAACAGCTCCATTATTTGAAATTTAGATTGTTCAGAGAGAGAAAGAAGGGGAAAATTTGATCTAAATCTAACGAGCTGGACTAAACTAACAACACAGCAAAGGATTATAAGCAAAGAAGAAGTAATAATGAAAAAAATCAAGAAATACACCCCAAATGTAAGGGTTAGAGGTTGATTATAATAGGGTGGTTGTGTAAACCACAAAAAAAGTTGAGTAAAGAGAGTAGCAAAAAGAATTGCTGTAAATTGCAGAGATAGCGACAATAATAAAACTGCCAAATTTGAGAGAGTTAAACCTTTTTTATATGATAGCC
>CAZEQQ010000502.1:0-2369 GCA_964514425.1 uncultured archaeon | reverse complement strand
CGATAACTTGCTTATTCGAACATATTTTATTGAAAAGTGATTGATCATAAGTAGCAATTACATCTGTAAAACATGCTGCTGTTGCGAATATCAAACAATCAATATAATCTGAATGAATAATGCGAATCTGTTTAGCCAGCTCTAAAATAAGTGGATTCGAATGCCAAGACAAATTAAGAATTCTATCTGATTCCTTTAATGCATCCAGCCCTTTAATCAAATCTGAAGGTTTAACATCCTCATTATCTAACATTAATTTTGTTGCTTTAGCAGCTAGTTCAAATAGAGATATATCACAATAATAGAATTTTAATTCCTTTTTGCTTAAAGTTTTTTTCAAAAATTTTCCATCAATCTTATCAACATTAACTTTAACTATTGGTAACAAATATGTTGTATCAAGTAGCACTCTCATTTTTCTGCATCCACTGATAAATTACTGCGGAATTTTTTCCATGCATGATAACTTATTGTTTTTTTTGCAGGTTCATCTAATAATTCATCTAGTGACTTAACAACTCTTACTAGCATTTTTCCACGGTGAATGCTTAAAATTATTGTTTCTCCCTTTTTAAAACCCAATTTTTCCCTAACTTCCTTTGGAGGGAATATTTCCCCCTTTGAGCCTATTTTTAGAATATACTCTTTATTTTCTTCGGTAGTAACAGTCATATATTTCAAATTATATATCATACTCGAAGTATTTAATATTTTCGAATACATGTGTTTTTAAGTTTAAGTTTAAGTTTAAGTTTTCTAGTTTTCTAGTTTTCTTGATTTTTCCTAATTCTTAGAAAATCTAAATCATCTACCTTAATTATCGTTTTATCCAAACTTTGATAGTGTTCATAAAATCTTGAATGATTTCTTTTCCTCTTGGTAAAACAGAATAGTATTGCATAAATCCGTGAATTGTTGGTTGATATGTTTTGATTTTTGTTGGGATATTGTGTTCTTGAAGTTTTTTAGCATAAACTAGTCCTGCATCTCTTAAAGGGTCATGAGAGGCTAAAAATATAAGTGTCTTAGCATGTTTAGTTAGGTTGGGTGCGAAAATAGGAGAGAAGTCAGGATTCTTTAAGTCATCATCATTATTTTTGTAGCAGTTGGTGAAAAATTGTAGGTATTCGTTTGTTAATCCGTACCCTTTGCCGAATTTCTCGTGTGAAGGATAATTTTGATGCTGGTCTACCCATGGATAAATTAAAATTGTCCCTGTAATTTTAGAAGAGCTCTTTGTTGTATAATCCCTACCTACAATAGCAGCTAAACCTCCTCCAGCACTATCACCGATAACATAAATCTGTGTAGGATCATCTTGATAGTTAGAGATATGATCATTTGTCCATTCTAATATTTTCCATGCATCATTAACAGCCGTAGGGAAACGATATTCTGGAGCGAGACTATATTCTATCATAACTACAATACTTTTTGTATGGAAACACAAATTTCTACAAAAATACTCGTAGTTTTTCAAACCACCTATAACATACCCTCCTCCATGATAGAAGAGCATCACTGGTAGGTTGTCATCTTCATTTGGGATATAGATTCTACCTCTAGCCGTTTCTTCACCGAAAGTAAGTGTGATATGCTCGATCTTATGAACGGGATACTTTGTTCCATGCATTATTTGCCCAATTTTTGTTTCCATCTGCTTAATGTCTTTTTCTCTCCCTTTAGAGACATTCTTTTCGTTAAATGGATGGGGTATCGAAGGTTTATTTGTTTTTAGCATTAATTTTGTTATTAATGGAAATTTACAATCTTCTACTTCTACTGTTTCAACGAAAAGAGGTAGCTTCATAGACTATAACAATACTCTTTTTTAATAAACTATTCGGATAATTTCAAATTTTGTATATTTATAATAACCATATCGGGAATAAATTTTGACAATTTAAATGAAGTTAGTTTTTGTAATGTATACATTTAATAATGTTTACAATAACTATATAATAATGACCACTTCAATTACTGTAGACGATGAATTAAGAAAGAAAGTTAAGCGATTGGCTGCAGAGTTAGACACGACACAAGGAGAGATTATTCGACAAGCAATTGAAGAATTCGAAGTAAAATTTAGAAAGACTGAAACGCGAAATGAAATTGCAGTAGAAACTATGCAAAAAGCATCTGAAAAAAGGAAAAACATTCCTTGGAGAAAAGAGATTAAGGAAAAACTGTGTAAACCAGGAATAGATATCGATGAATTAAGAATAACAAATTGGGGTAACCTAGATGAGGATTCATCTTGATAGTAATATCTTTAGGGATCAAACATTTATAGATTGGTTACAAACCAATAATGAACTGTAAACTTCTGAAGAATGTTTTCTTGCTCAAACTTGCCAGAAGGCGGGAAA
>CAZEQQ010000501.1:0-2371 GCA_964514425.1 uncultured archaeon | reverse complement strand
ATTGTTGTCTGCAATCGCATCTTTTTGAGGTAAAAACATCTCCTGTTAAACATTCAGAGTGGATTCTTATTGGCACACATTCTTTTCCAATAGGATCCCCCTTTATTACCGCGACATGATCTTTGAAGTCTCTTAAACTATGTACTCCTATTATCTTGAATTGGCCATAAAAATTTGGGAAATTCGCTACAGAGCCGAAATAAGCTGTGTCAGTATTTTCAATATTTAACTCATCGAGGGTAGAGCGAATCTGTTTGAACACTCCATTTTTTTCTATCATTATAACCACGTGTTCTTATTCCAGTCTATTATTTAAGTTGTTGTTATACTAAAAAACTATTTGAAAATGAGAGTGTTTCTTTTCAGGTTTTCTCCATTCAATATCAGTGCTATATACTTTTGATGAGGGTGAGCCTATTTTTATTAACTTAATTAGCTCGAGCATTTTATTTTCTTCACCCTCTGTAATAACTTCAACAGTTCCGTCAGACTTGTTTCTTACTGTCCCTACTAGTTTCAACTTTTGGGCACAGTTTTTTACGTAATAGCGAAAGTTCACTCCCTGTACTATTCCTTCCACAATAATTTTTGCAGCTTTTACATTTTCGTCCTTCATTCTATATTTCCTCTCCTTTTTCTATTATTTTTTCTGTAAAATAGGGTAGGGTTTCTTCACTTGGTCCAATGATGCTATAGTCACAGAATCGTGTTAATGGTGTTTCTTCAATATTGAACTCAATTAGTGTTGCACCTCTGCTTTTCGCTTGTAAAGGAAAAGATGCGACAGGGTAAACTACACCACTTGTTCCTATTATCAGAACAATTTTTGCTTCTTTCAAAAGTTGTGTCGTTTTCTCTAGTTTGTCTAGATCTAAGGATTCTCCGAACCACACAACATCGGGTCTTAAAAAGTTACTGCAACTAGAACAGCGTGGGACATCTCCTTTTTGATCTATTAGGGTAGTTTCATCCCACCTTATTATGTTATCACATTTTGTGCATCGAGCATATCTTATTCTTCCATGAATTTCTATAATGTTTTTTGTTTTTGCTAGTTCATGTAGACCATCAACATTTTGAGTAATTACACCCATTAGTAGCTTTTTTTCTTCTAATTTTGTCAAAGCATAGTGTGCTGCATTTGGTTTTGCTTCTTTTAATATTTTCATTCTTGCTCTGTACCAGTCCCAAACTAATATAGGATTTTGTGAAAATGCTTGTGGAGTAGCTAACTCTTCTGCTTTGAAACTATTCCACATTCCATCTTCTCCTCTAAAAGTAGGCATTCCTGAGGCTTTAGATATTCCTGCTCCTACAATAGCAACAATCTGTAATTCATCTATTGATAAAGTTTCTACTAATTCAAGTAATTTAGTATTAACACCCATTACATTATACTGCCCAAAATATAATAAAAAGACTTTCCTTGTTTACTATAATGCAAAAAAGAAGAAAAGAATTTATGTTATGTTAAACATTGAATTTTCTTTTCTTACCGGTTATTTCTTGATACAGTTTATCTATATTATTTGTGTATTCAGGATAACGTGTTAACGCTATTTGAAACGCCATATCCATTTCTGAAGGATTAAGATTAGCAAATTGTTGTTTAGGATTTGTTGTTAAAGCGTAGTATTGTGATACAAGACTTGAACCACTATATCTAATTATTTTTACTACTTGTTCTTCCATTTTTTGGAGAACTTTCTCTATTATTTCCTTATGACCATACGCGCCAGATTCAGCGTCACTTTGTAAGTCTTTTATGAGTTCTTTTGCGTAATCGCTTTCTTGTCCATTTTTTGCTACACCTGTTGTCAGATCTATTACAACATTATCCGGATAATTTACTACTAGTTCAGGTGTTGCAAACATCACATCAAATTGATCGGGTGGGATATAATTTACAGGGAAAAGAGCTACTAATAGTTCTCTCCTTGGTTGTAGCGATTGAAGCGAAGATAAGAAAGGTTTAACCATTTCTTTTGAGCAAACCACTACTATAGGCTTACCCACGAATAAAGCATGTATAACACGATCAACTCCTTTATGTAACATTCTCATAAAGAAATACGGTGCAGCAGCAGATTTTACTACATCTATATTTTGCACACCCATCGTGGTATCTTGTGCTTGACCCATTATTTGTATGATTGTATCGCCCCACTTCGCTATTCTAGTCTTGATGCTGTCATCCAATTCAAACCCAGGTTCATAGTGTATCAAACCAGTTAATTGTTTTGCCAGACCAGAACTTTGGAAATTAAATACTGGAACTTTTGAATAAAGTTGTGCTTGTCTTTCTTCATTAAAAACATAAGTTAAACAAGCCATTGTAACATTAGTTCTCTTTGATTTTGTTGGCACACCA
>CAZEQQ010000500.1:0-2374 GCA_964514425.1 uncultured archaeon | reverse complement strand
TGAATTAAAAGGAAAATAACTACAGTATAGCTCAAAAATGGCTTAATTTTAGGAATTAAATAAGATTTATTGATAGAAATTTTAAAAGAATAAGAGGTACCAAGGGATGTAATTAATATAAAAAATAAAAGTACAAGAAAACTAAAAAGAATAGGAGTCATGAATTGAACTAAAATGAGTAGATAGGTGCTTTTGTTATCAAAGTTAAATGGAAGACCTAAAAATAAAGTTATACAGAAATAACAAACAATAAGAATAAGAGTGGAAGTAATGGTTAAATCCCAATCTTTTACATGAGTATTATCAGTTGCTAAAAGTGTAAAAGTGAGATAAATAAATACCATAATTACAACAAAAAGAATAATAGATGAATAAAGATGCAAAATAATCAATCTGTCTTCAAAAAAAGTGTACAATGAGGCAAGAACAACCAAAGAAGAAGTAAGGTAGAACCATAATTTTCCTAAAGGTCTTTCAAAAGTAATTTGAAATTCAGTATTTTTAGCAGTGTCTTCACTCATAATTTGAAATAACTTAACAGATTAAAAACTCATTGCTAAATTGAAAGGGAAGTAATTCTTATTTTAAGATAAACTAACAAAAAAATTTGACAATTAAGGAGTACAAGAGTTGAACAAACTATATCAACGCTGAAAAAAAGTCGAAAATAGAGGAGACTATACTCTCTACTCATTGTTAGTGCTTGTTAGATAAGTACTTGTGAATCAGTCTGTACCCTTTCATATAACATTAGTAGCCTAAATAGTAGTATGTTAAAGAAATTTCTACCTTCAAGTCATTTGATTGCCAAGTATTCTGCGAACTAGGATAATATCCATCATACAAATAAGTAAAATAATCATTGTGATTATAAGTTCCAAAAGGAGTGTTGTACCATTCTGTTGTATATGTACTATACCATCTTTAACCATATGTTGTTGGAGATTGTCCACCGTTAAATTCTTGACTCAGCTTGTACCCTGAATTGATAGTCAGTGCAGCCTTAAATAGGAGATCATCATTACTATATTGATCCCAGTCCCATACCTCTAGATAAATAGTATTGACTGTCAAAGCACTTAAACCAATATAGTGCACTGAAAAGTATCCACTCCAATCTGTATGATTCAATTGTTGGTAACTCGTTGGATCCGTACTTATTAAGTCTTCAACTACATAAGATGTTTGAATCCCTCCGTAATTGGGACTATAACTTTTAAAGAAGATATCTTCAGCAGTTTCTGTACCATGACGAAGTTTCATTTCTTTAAAAGTAATTTCTACATCAATTCTAGGATTACTACCTCCTCCATCACCAGGATCTAGGTTATAATTCGCATAGACGTTTATATTAGTTATACATAGTAATAATATAGTCATTACTTTCCGTTACTAGTATTTTCTCAATGAATATTACTACTACTTTTTTCTTTTTTTATTATAAACTCTTTGTTATAAGCAACTGATATAATTATCAAAAAACTTAAAATGTTAGTAGACATCGTCTTTTTTAATTACTATTGATACCTGTTTATTAGTTATGAGTATTGACTAAAGTAGTTAAAGCATTCAATATTATAAATTGAAGAAAATGTAGAAAAGTCTTAAAGAGCAAAGAGAAAAAATTGGGAACATTGGCTAAGACAGTTTAATATTTAAAGGGGACAACATCATGAAAGAAAAACAAAAAAATTTAGACTGGTGGATGGCAAGAATTAAAGAATTAAAAGGGCATTCAAGAAATTGTAGAAAGCACCATCCCGAAATAGCAACGCAAGCTAAAGAATACAGTTTCGGAGACAACCCTGAGGATGTAGGAATATGGTCTTTTCTAAAATTACTTACTTTAGGCTATTACATCAGTATGTATACAAATATCGCAAAAAAGTACTTCAAAAAGGTCGTTTATATAGATCTATTCGCAGGTAATGGTTTTAACAAATTAAGAGGGATAGATGAGGTTATAATTGGTTCACCATTAATTGCTCATACTTTCCCTAATAAAGAAACAAAGGATGGTAAAAGTAAAGAGTTCGATAAAATGATATTAGTTGAGAGTAACAAAGAGAAAGCTGAACACTTAAAAAAAGTCATAGAAAAAGAGGCAGAAGTAATTAATGCTGATGCAAATTCTAATCTGGTTATCAGCGTAATAAAAAGAGAATTAGATGGAGAAAGAACTCATTTCTTATCATTTATTGATCCATATACTATGCAAATTAACTGGAAAACCATCGAAGAATTAGCAAATTACGACGGAGATTTAATTATCAATTTTATGAGCTGTTCTATTGCTAGAGTTTGGGGAAATTATTATTCTAGTAAAAAGTCTAATAAACCTGATAAAAAAATCCTCAATGACTTTTTTGGAGAT
>CAZEQQ010000499.1:0-2375 GCA_964514425.1 uncultured archaeon | reverse complement strand
ATATATTGGATGAGTGATCATATCTGTATAGATATGAAGAATTTAGCCCGCCAAAGTATGTAGCTATAATGAATAAAAAATTTGGGGAAGAAGCTGATATTTCAATAGATAATCTTCTACCTATTTCATTTGGTATTGATGATATATTAGGCAATTCTATTATTATATCATTAATCCAATCAATTTTATAAATCGATGTGAATAATCCAGTCCCTGAAGCATATACAATGCCAGTAGAAACTGGGTCTAATTCAACATCATAGAAATCGCCTTCTAATAATTTGTTGAATTGTGGATTTGCACTAAGAGCATCTTCACATTCATATAGGCCATTACCTGTTGCAACAAATATGTGAATCTGATTATTGTGCCTGCGAATGACCAATTTTCTCATTACTCTAATGTTCTCAAGACCAACAGATTCCCATGTTAAACCAGCATTTGTAGTTCTCCAGACTCCAACAGCGTTTTGCCCCCAGGTATTCCCATTTGCCATACCCTCTCCATTCCCTGTTGTTACAAACCATGTTGTTTCACTGTTTTCAGGATCAATTGCCACACTTGAAACTCCACAAAGTGGTAATCCTTTATCAGTACCACAGTTAGTCCAGAAATTCCCTCCATCAGATGACTTCCATAATCCTCCAACAGGAGAACAAGCAAACATTTTATTATGGGAAATATCATTCGGGTCGAAAGCTATGTAATGAATTTGACCGAGTCCTTTGCTACTATAATTTGTTCCTTCGGGCATTTTATCTGGCCCTATAAAATCCCAATTTAAATCTAAATCTGAAGTTGAATAAGTTGGATTTTTCAATATAAAATTGTTTATATAAAGATTGAGCTTTTGCCTCTCAGCAACAAAGTCACCGCTTGGATACAAAATAGGCTCATAATAATCGACCCAATTTTGATACGGATTATATCCGGTTCCCTGCATATTGTCAATTCCATTTTGCAATAAAATGGGTTCATAATAAGCATCATAAAATGCTTTAATTGTATAAAAGTTATCATTCTGTTGAGAAAATGTCTCTAATGACACTATCATTAGAAAACTAATAAATAAAATCCTTTTCATAATTAATTAGTTTAGGTTAGACAAAAATTTAAGAATTACAACTGAATTATCAGATAAGCTGTGCAATTTGAGGATATGAATCCCATTTTTTAAATTCTTCGGATCAATTCGTATTTCATTGAGAGGCATATTATAACGTTCACTTTCTATTCTACCTAGAACATCTAATACCTGATAATTGAAAATCTCATTTGCCCTGTTAGCAGAAATGATTTGAGCTATATCTGTTACAGGATTTGGGGAAAGATATAATTTCTCAGTTTGCAAGTCATCAATTCCAACCCACTGCCCATAACACCCTTCAAAGAATGGATTATCCGGATTGTGGTAAATCTCTTCATCTTTGTAGAAGAAACAATTCAAAAAATATGAAGTTTCAAACCAATCTTCAGCACAGAACATTTCTGTTTCAAGAGGATGTTTCATGCTCCCAATTCCCTTTACCCAAACTGTATAACATGTATTATCGTAATCATCATAAGAAAAAATATGAAGAGCTAAATGGAGGATGTTATTAATAACTAATGTTGCAGTATCTAAACAAACGACGTGAAAAGAAGTATCTGAGCCATTGGTTATTGGGATCGTATCGCCTGGGACTAAGGAAAAGTCATAAAGTAACCCCTCAGTATTATAAAACGAATCAATAAAATATACACGTGAATTGACGACATCAACCCTATATGCACCCTCATAGTATGGGTTATATCCTACGGCAAGATCAGAAAATAATTTCGTGTAGTTTTCTCCATTTATTAAAGTATCTCCCATGGTTACGTATTGATATGTCCAAAATGTTGCAAGTGGAGGAGGCGAAGGGTTATAGTCAAAATCAACTGCGTACCAGATTGCGCTATCTTGCGGAAAGGGCATATATTCCTGAGATCTGCCCGTGGTTTGTGCCTGGGTGTTAAATGAATGTGCCAAGGTAAAAAGCATTGGCAAAAGTAAGGTTGGCTTCATAAAGGTTAGAAATTAATGATTGGTTGTTTTTAGGTTTTAATTGTAACTGCCAGTGTTGCTGCTTATAGGCAGAGAACCGCATTTTTAATGTTTCTCATAAGTGTTAGTATTTAGGGTTTTACAATCAGTTTTGTTGAAATGTTGATCGTGCTTGAATTTATTTTCATAAAATAAAAGCCAGTGTTTAAATTTGAAACATCAATGGCAAAGCTACTGCCGGGCCATACTGGTGGCGATAGTATATAAGCCAGTTACATGCATTGCTTATATCCTTTAAGTTGCTTGTGGTGGTAAAGGTATTGCCTGCTGGGGCACGATAGCTGCCAGG
>CAZEQQ010000498.1:0-2375 GCA_964514425.1 uncultured archaeon | reverse complement strand
AGTTTTTACACCTAATCTATTGATATTTTTTAGACCTGTTGTACTACCAAAACATGATACTGGATCGGCGAGCTCATAAATTCCTGATTCTGGATCTTTGTATGCACCATCGCCATAGACCAGTACTTCAATATCTTTGCTAAGTTCAGTAGCTATCATATTTTTGATTTCCTCACAGACTGTATCGGTAACTCTAGGTGTTAATTTTAGCTGCTCTGTAGCAGGGTCTAAAAGATTTGAACCTAAAAGACCAAACTCAGAATGAACCTCTTTAGTAGTATCAGAGTAAATGTCTTGTAAAGTAATGACATTTTCATAGCCACTATTTTTTACCTCTTCTAAAAGGTCAAACCTTGCTTGAACATTACTGACAATGATAGCGTCGGGTTTTTTGTTTAACATATAGTCTACAGAGTTAGCTAAAAATATTTCTACTTTAGAATTATTCTTTTGAACAATAGTTTCGTATAAATCGATGTAATCTACTGCTGTTTCAGGATGTAATAACCTCTTTTCCCCTATCTCTTCCACTGTTATCCAATCATTATAACTTTTCCCAAGTTGTTTTAATGTCTCTTTAGCGATAATAGGATTACCTTGTTCATCATCTGGAAATTTTAACTGAATTATCACTCGTCCTTCTGGAACAGTTTTAGCTATAGCATCCAACATCATAGAAAAACGATTTCTTGAAAGAATGGGATGAATTATACCAATAGTCGAATCTCTTTCTAATTTCAATGTAGACTTTATTTCAGTAGAAACATCAGATAATTTTACTATATTACGCTGAGATATAGCTACAACAGCTTCGGTTACACACAAAATATCTCCATCTCTGATTAATTCTGGATTTTTCATAAAAGTCTTTTTTATTACTTCGATAATATCATCATCAGAAGTTATTATTCCTGTTTTTACTCCATAAGCAATAACGCCAATATCATTTTCTGGTATGTTCATAATGTACTCTCCTTTCTAAATCCTAATTTTAGTCAAGATTTTAAGTATTGCTAAATGCATACTACAAAAAGAAACAAGCAAGGTAATGAATTAATCCAACCTAAATATGATTATCTCTTTCTACTTCTTTTATAATTCTGCTACATTTGATTTCATTTTAGGCTTGGATAGGTCAATTTGTATCCTCTCTCTTTTTGTTGCAATATAATCGGAGAAATGACCTTCATATTCTTGCATAAAAGGAGCTGAATAATCCGAACCTGTTACAATTTTTCGACATTTTATTGTATTACAATGACATTCGAAAGACACGCTTTGATCATTCATGAAAGTAGCATATTCTATCGTGATTTCTTCATTAGGTTCAATAGTTCTTCGTGCCACTACATCTAACCCTACTAACCATGTATTTGGATCGCAAGAATGATTAATTGGTTTCCATTCTTGTGGTTTATCGCTCCAAATAGAGTAGATACTATCAGTTATGGGTTGAGCGCTTTTTGTAAATCTTACTTTCTCTATAGGTGTAAAATATTGCTCCATAAAAGGCTTAGATACCAAAACTTGAGCAGTGCCTTCATTGGAAATTATTACTTCCCCTTGTGCAATTACTTTTGTTGCATATAAACCAAATCCTTTATCTTTATGATATAAAATTCTCCAATTCTGTGTTGGTTTTACACGATTAAATGCCGAAGCTAAAATTGTTCTAACAAATTCTATATGTCCATAAGGATAACCACCTGCTTCATGTAATAGAACATAGTCTGCACTTCCAGGACAATCCTTGGAATAGAAGAGCGCACATTGAGGATTAATTTCTAAAAGGAAAATCTCTCCATTAGAGTTAGCACGAAAATCACAACGACCATATCCTGTACCATTTACACCCAAGAAAACCTTTTTTGCAGCTTCTTTTAATTTCAAGATAGTTTCTTCATCGGTCACAAAGGCTTCTCTCATAGATTTGTAGTCTATCCATTTCATATCAAAATGTTTGAACCCTTGGTCACCTTGATCTGGAAATTCATATTGAAGAGGAGCATAAACTATGGGGTCGAAAGGATCAGTAGGATTTTCAGCGACTAAAACAGTGTATTCTTTCCCATCAATGAATTCTTCAACAATAACCTCACCATAACTCTCTAACATCCTTTGAGTATGAAGATAAAGCTCTTCTTCAGTCACTATCCGAGAATCCTTTTGCAAACCGATACTGGAGTAACTAAGAAAATGCTTGACAATCATAGGAAACTTAAGATGTGAAATGGCTAACTTAACATCGTCTATGGATTTTGTACGAATATAGCCAGGAGTTTTTACACCTAAAAAGTCACAGACAAGTTTCATCTCTTCTCGAGTAGGATCGAAATATCTCTCATCAGCTCCAGTGTAAGGAACATTATAGTATT
>CAZEQQ010000497.1:0-2385 GCA_964514425.1 uncultured archaeon | reverse complement strand
CGAGATAAAAGTTATTGTAACTGCACAAACATTACTCACTGCTCTTGAAGGACAAACAGGGGAAACACTCTGGGTGACGGATGATTATGATTACCTCCATACTGTTCCTGAATGGTTTGTATTCTCTAATTCTCTCACTACTCTCTGTTTTGACAAGAATCTCTACACTTTTACATGGGGGTCTATCTCCTATACCTTAGATGAAAATTATTTAGATACAATAGGTTGCATTTGGAGCTATGATGCAACAACAGGGAAACAATTATCTAATACTAGTTTTGGAGAAGAATTACTAGGAATGAAAGGTATAATCAAAAATGGAGTGGTTCTTTCACTCTCCTCTCCTCCTTATCAACGGTTACTAGTATATGGGTACAGTGTGTTGCCTGATTATCCTGAAGGAACAGAATTTTTGGCTTTGCTCGATATCCCTACACTAACATTAGTCTGGCTTGAACCTGTTCATGATTGGCCTTATGCTCTTGATACTCACGATCTTGATGGTGATGGGAATGATGAAATTATTGTTGGTTATTATAGTACAAAAACAGTAGCTATCTACACTGGAGAGAATTTTGAGATGTTATGGAATAAAACTCTCCCTTCAGGACCTTATGGAAGCTCTTCAACTCCTTCATTCTTTGCATATCATGATATAACAGATAATGGAAAAGAGGATATTATAGTTGCAGCAAGAGGCTTATATGCACTTGATAGTTTGACTGGAAATATTCTCTGGTCTGTGGATGAACGTCGAGCGATAGACAAATGTGTTATCACCGATATCACTAATGATGTTAAGTTAGAGATTGTTACTATGAGATTAGAATATTATATGATTGTTGATGTTCAAACGGGTCAAATACTACTCCACGGTGAACTTCCCTTTTCCTTTCAACATACTGACTTAATAGTTGTTGATTTAGATAATGATGGGAATAAAGAGATTATTGCTTCTAGTTTTTATGGCGGCGTAACAGTATTTAACAGTAGTTTTGGAGTTATCACACGAATACCTATCGATGGTTCCGTTTATGCTCTTGCTGTTGCTGATTTGACACAGAATGGTTATTTAGAGATACTTGCAGGGGGAAGTGAGTTTATAGTTTATGCTTATATTTATGCTACTCGCACACTTACTCCATTATTCATTATTGGTAGTTTTGTTTTGTTTATTCTCTGCTATTTCCTTATTGTTCATTTCAAAAAACGCAATAAACAAGAAAGGAGAAATCTTTAGAGTAATACTCGATTCTTCTCTTCTTGTCTTTTGATTTTTTTATATGATATAGGTATAAAAAAAGAAAAAATTCTTACAAATCTAAAATGGCATGGCAATACCATCCACTATCTTTCTCTATAACTTTCAATTCATGCATTGTTACAGCTTTTACATCTGTATATAATTCGTGAACTTCACGATCTATAATAGCACCGTGGAGGGTACCCTTTAGCGTAAAATTGTTGTCATCCTTACTAATAATAAGGGAATAATCCTTAAACAACATAAGGTCAACATCTTTGATATAGACGAGTTCTGCTAAAAAGTCATAAAGCAATAACTCAATAGATGGCGAAGAAATAGAAATCTCAACATTCTGGTCAACAACAAGAGTAGACAAGTTGACCATAGCTTCAGTAGTAGCTATGCCTGCCCCTCTGAACAGCTCAGGAAAAGAATCAGCATGAACCTCAAAAGCATAGTCGCCTAAAACAATATCATCTAATTGTTTGTAAGTAAACATTATTCTCAGCGAGAGAAAAAAGAAATGCAATAAAAATTAATCTGTTAATGTTATTGAAAAACAAGAAGTTTAATAAAACCTTTAACGTAGTGGTCATGAGGAAAATGTCAATAGAAAATGTACCCATGAAAAAAATAGATAATGTAACGTGGGAAATCCCAACATCATATAAGAAAGGGATGAAAGTTCCAGCTCGTTTAATCGTAACAGAAACCTTGTTAAAAGGAGTTGAAATGAGCGTTATAAATCAGATAACAAATGTAGCAACACTTCCAGGTGTAGAAAAATATGCTCTAGCGCTACCTGATACTCATGCAGGATATGGCTTCCCTATAGGTGGAGTAGCAGCAATGAATGTAGAAGAAGGCGTGATAAGCCCTGGTGGGGTAGGTTTTGATATCAACTGCCTTCCTAAAGATTCAAAGATATTAACGTATTTTGGATATAAAAAACCCATTGCAGACTTTGAAGAAGAATGGCGCGACCAACAGTTGTTAACTCTGAACCAAGATGAGAGTTTACTAGAAATATCGAATATTGTAAACTTTATGAAAAGAAAAGAAACTGAACTATTTTTAATAAAGACTAATAATGGATTTGAAATTAAAACAACTTCTGATCATCCCTTACTTACAAAAGA
>CAZEQQ010000496.1:0-2391 GCA_964514425.1 uncultured archaeon | reverse complement strand
AAATTCTATTGACATATTGCTTAGTACAAGAAGTTCAGATAACTCCGAACTCAATGATGTGAGACATAAAATCAAAGAGCTTTGTGAAAAAAATAATGCCCAAATAACTCTTTCTCCCGCATATCCAGGATGGAAACCTAATCCTTCATCACCTTTCCTTTCGTTACTCAAAGAAAACTATGAAAAAGTAATCTCAGAACCTGTTCACTTACGTGCAATTCATGCTGGATTAGAGTGTGGATTGTTCCTTGGGATAGACCCTTATTTACAAGTTGCCTCAATAGGACCAACTATCAGAGATCCTCATAGTCCAAAAGAAAGTATAGAAATTGCATCAGTAAAAATAATTTGGGAAGTCATACAAGAATTAGCAAAGAATATGCATGTGTTATTGAACAAGGAGAATTCGTCATAGATAAGTACTAAAGGCTTATATATGACCCTTTTTTCTTTCCTTCTGCTTTGATTAAAATGATTGATGAGCTAGTTATTTATAATGGAATTTTATATGGTTTCGTGATTTTAGGTGTTATCACCTTTTTAGCTCTATCTTTCATCTCTGCTCCTTATGGGAGACATGTAAGAAAAGGATGGGGACCAAACCTTAGTTCAACATTAGGGTGGGTAATAATGGAAGCGCCAGCAGCACTAATTTTTGCTATTTATTATATTTTCAGCGAAAATAAAACAAACATCGTGTTAATAATATTTCTTGTTTTATGGCAATTACATTATATGCAAAGATCTTTTATCTTTCCTTTTCTTTTAAGAGGGAACAAACGTATGCCTTTATCTATTGTGTTAATGGGACTTATTTTTAATACAATAAACACATATGTTCAAGGGAGATGGATTTTTACCCTTGCTCCAATAGATATGTATGATATAAAGTGGTTTTATGACCCAAGATTTATCATAGGTGTAAGCATATTTATAGCAGGTTATGTAATAAATCGGCATTCTGATTGGATTTTACGGAATCTTAGACAAGCAGGAGAAAAAGGATATAAAATACCTTATGGTGGTCTATACCGCTATGTTTCGTGTCCAAATTATTTTGGAGAAATTCTTATATGGATAGGATGGGCAATAGCCACATGGTCCGTTGCTGGGTTTGTTTTTGCGTTTTGGACTTTTGCTAATTTATTCCCACGAGCTTATTCCCATCATAAGTGGTATAAAGAAACCTTTGAAAATTATCCTGAAGATAGAAAAGTTATCTTTCCTTATATTTTCTAAAAAAAATCAAAGAAAAGGAAAGATTTCTTCGATTATCTCATCCAACTTCCTACTTTTAAGATATCTACCTGTATGAGTGTTAGCATTTAAGACTTCATACCCAACTTCATAACGAATTCTATTAGCTGCAATGTGTAATTTCGCTCGCGCAGTAAGAGTATCTTGATCAGTAATCAAAATAACAAGAATATTTTCAATAGTTTCTATGATAAATATTCTGTTTTCAAGCTCTATTAAGGATAGAATGCTCTCTTTTTCAGTTATATATTCTTCTTTAAGTTTTAAAGCAGAAATAAGACTAGAAGCAATAAAAGCGAAGCTAGAAACTGAACTAAGCGTTCTTTGATAGACTGTTAATCCCGTATCAATATTAACTAACACTATACCTTCAATAAAAGACTTCACTTCTTTAGAGGTTTCAGAGAATTTCAATTTTTGAATCCGAGATAAAGAGGAGGTAATTATTTGGTTCTCATTTTTAGAAATAGTGGAAACTAACTCACGGTAATACTCTAAATCCTCCCATTCTGTGATAGTTATAGCTTTTGAAAGGGCACTTTCAGCTTCTTCAGTTTTACCTTCTAAAGAGTAAATAGCATATAAGAGGAGTTGCACTTCAATTTCTATAGATGGAATTTCTTGTTCTTTCGATAAAACTTTAAGATTCTCAAGATGATAAAGAATTTTGGAGTAATGCATAACATCTCGCTTTTGTGCATATTGTTCAATATTGATAGCAGTCAACTGAATCTCGTTCTTTAGAATATATTCAAAAATTCTATTAGATAGGGCAGTATTAAGGCTTTTCTCTAATTCTGTTTTAGCTGCAAGAATATCTTCTTCCATTCTAAGAAAATATAAACCTGAAACATAGTAATAGAGGGTTAAAGAATATTGAATACTCGTTCGTTCTATGATGGTTTTGCTTTTTTCCAAATAAAAAAGAGCTTTATCTTTATCTTTCTGATGAATTTTTAAAAGCGCAAATAAAGAAAACGTGTCAGCTTCAGCTACTCCTAATTTTGTTTCTATTTCATTACATTTGTTGAGATATTCTTCAGCTTCGTCATAATGTCCAGAAAATAAACTCAAATCTGCTAAGTTGTAAAAAATAAGTTGTTGCAAACTAATGGAATCTGCATCTACTAAAGC
>CAZEQQ010000495.1:0-2407 GCA_964514425.1 uncultured archaeon | reverse complement strand
TTCAAGTCCATATTCTTCTAGACTGTAAAAATCTTCCATTACAATGTCAGGTTCTAATGTTTCAAATTTGTCTTTCTTCATGGGTGAAAAATTCGACATTACCTTTCCTATTACATTTCTAGGATATGCTTCCGCATTTACCCCTTGTCGAAAACTCTCAAGATCATCTTTTTGTATCAATACTTTTGCTTTTGTTTTTTCTTGTATCTCTTTTAAGGAACCAAAATGGTCCACATGAGAATGTGTGATAATTATTAATTTTATTTTTTCAGGATTTATAGCGTTTTTATCTAAAAACGACCAAAGGTTTTTTGCTTTATTTTTGTATCCTGCATCGATTAAGATATAATCTTTAGTCCCTCTGATAAGGAAACTTTTAGCTATTCCCATGTTAATTGTATGAATTTCAATCATACTTGTAAGTCAGAGTAAGTAATTTAAAATCTTTTTATCGTATTATCTTCAAATCCTCTAAATGTTTTTTAAAAACCTAAATTTTACAGTTTAGTATTATATCGTTTCTACCTTAAAAAACCCTTTTTTTTCCTCTTTTAATTTTGTAAGCAAAAAGTTGATATACAAATATGTTTTATCTATAAAAGAGTATTATGTTTACACGTGATTTATCTATAACAATTTTAGGAAATAGTGGTGTTGGTAAAACAACTTTGATTAAACGTATTAAAGGAGATAACATTGAAGATATTTCCCCCACTACACAGATTGAAGTTCATGAAAAACGTATCCGTCTTAAAAGCCAAGATTTTCAACCTACTTTTAGCATTGAAAAGCATCGTGCGTATCGTGTTCGAGCAATAGACTGTCCAGGTGATCTTTCCCTTTGGCCTTATTGGAAAAAAGCATTAAAGGACTACAAAACAAATGGAATAATTTTTATGATTGACCCTATGCAAGACCATAAACTCCAAATTGATGCTTTAACCCAAGTTTCCAATTATTTTTTGATGACACTTGATGATGATGTAGTTAAGGCTGAGCGTAAAGCAAGAAAAGTGAAGGCAATTTTCTTCTTGGTTGTAAACAAGTTAGATCTTTTAGAGAATAGTAAGAGTAAGGCTGATAAACTCCTCCGTGAGTTTTATACTTCTGCTTGGAATCATCTAAAGGAAAGATATCCTGATTCTGCTCATTATTGGGAAGGTATATCCGCATTGGATGAAACTGACCAGATGTACGATACAATTGATGCCATTTTTGAAACTATTAAACGAGAGATTTATGGTTAGTAAGTATTTTTGGTTCTGACCGAAAATCTTTTTTTACTGTTTTTTCTCTCCTTTTTGATTTTTATGAATCTAGAAAATGAAGAGAATATAAATGAACAAGTTTCCTCTCCTCCTTCAGAGACAAAGAATGAGGATGCTGAAAAGAAGCCTAAACGTTTTGTTTTTAATTGTACGAAATGCGGAAAGTGTTGCGAAAAATTCGACGAAATACCTGTTTACATCGAGGATTTACAACGGTGGATGAAAGACAGTTCGCTTAGCTATGTTATACCCTTTTTACAGATCGTAGAAAAAGGTCCGTATAATATACAGATTGTTTTAGCAAAACCTAAAACAAAAGAAGTAACAGAAGATGCAGTATCAAAATGTCCACTCTATGATTCTAAGAACAAACTTTGCAATTTATATTCGAGTATGCCTGTACATTGCCAAGCTTATCCTTTAGCTTTTAACGGTGAAAAATATTTCCTTACCGATTCGGAATGTCCTGGTTTAGGAAATGGTACAATGACTAAAGAAAGTCTCACCATTGCCAGAGAAAGGGCTAGAACCTATTACGATTCCGAAGTTGGAGCAGCTACTATTATGCCTATAATTTATGGTTTAATTCTTACCCAGATGATGATGAAAAGTCAAGAAGCTATGAATTCAATGTCTGAAGAAGATAAAAAACAATTAGATGAATTATTAGCAAAATCTAAAAAATCAGAAGATCCTTCGGAATTTTCAGGTGAAGAGACTATTGATGATGAACAAGTAGAAGAATAATTTATTCTTCTACTATTTTAAAAAATGTTTTCTTTTTTTATTCATTTAACTGGCAGGTAAAGCCTCCTTTGTCTACCATGTGCCCTTTTTCTGATTTAGCTTCAAGATAGCCTTTATTAAAATCGTTAGCTTGTATCATTACGGGTATTCTGTCAATTACTTCTATTCCCCATTTGCATAATTCTTCTACCTTTAGAGGATTATTTGTAATTAATTTAACTTTACTAATTTTTAACCCTTTTAGTATATCAACGGCTATTTGGTAATTTCTTTCATCATCTTTAAAACCTAAAAGTTCATTTGCTTTATAAGTATCATAGCCTTGATCTTGGAGCGTATACGCCTTCAATTTATTGAATAGCCCTATTCCTCGCCCTTCTTGTCTTAAATAA
>CAZEQQ010000494.1:0-2415 GCA_964514425.1 uncultured archaeon | reverse complement strand
TGTTTGAACTTGTAAATCCGATACAACCAATCAATTTGATATAACCGCGATTCTCGTGTTAAATCGATTGAAGCTGTTGATTTTGGTGATTCTATGGGGTAATATGTTGAAAAATACTGCCTTTTGAAATCAATATTCTTTGAGTATAAGTAGAATACTCTATCAAGAACCTCTTTATCTGTTTCATTTGCAGACCCTATAACATATTGCGTTGTTAAACCTGCTGGGGCGTAACCGTGTTTATAAAAGTTTGACATCCATGAAACTGGTCTTAAAATATCAGTATTGTAATCCTTTGTTGAACAAACTTCAGAAAAACTTGAACGGTTAGGAAGTTCAATATTTAAACTAACACGATCAGATAGTTCTGCAATCCTTTTGAGTTCATCTTTGGCAATACCCGGTAAAACTTTAGCGTGAATGTAACCAGAAAAATTGTACTTAACTCGTAAAGTGTAAATTGTTTCATAAATTAATTCTGACTGTTCTGTAGCAGAACCATCAATAGCTGAACTGAGAAATAGGCCTTCAATGTAATTCCTTAAGTAAAAATTCAAAGTTAACTTAACTAATTCTTCTGGTGTAAATTGAACAAAACATCTCTTTAACTTCGATGAAATCCTAGAAGTAGAATTTATACAGTAGTGACAGTCATGAATACAACGATTTGAGAGAAGAACCTTAAGCAAAGAAACACAACGGCCATCAGGAAGAAACGAATGACAAATACCTGCTGTGCTAGACTTTCCAAAAACACCAGTCTTAGTTTCCCCTCGAGGCGTAGATGTAGCTGCACAAAGGTCATATTTAGCAGCTTCTCCTAAAATTTGTAGTTTTTCTAACAAACTGGGCATTGAGTTCAAGATAATTACCAGTTTTGATTATATAAACAAATCAACATACTTTAACAGAAGTTTACAGTGATTATGTGAAATTTAATTGTAACATTTAGAAAAAAATTTTTAAGAGAAAAAGGGAAAAAGGATTAGAGGTTTTAGGATGGATCGCGAAATTCTCAACTAACTTAATTTCTATTAGTGTAGGATCCATTGTTAAAAATAAGAACATTTTAAAATATCATATCTTTTTTGGAGTGGTTACAATTGAAAAAAAATGAAGTTTTTGAAACAGTAAAAACAATGCCAAATTTTGCAGAAGAAGAAGAAAAAATCCTAGACTTTTGGGATAAAGGCAAAATCTTTGAAAAATCAAGGAAAAAAAATGAAGGAAAACCCTTATTTAGGTGGTTAGAGGGACCTCCAACAGCTAATGGTGTTCCTCACATTGGACATGTGTTAACTCGTTCAATTAAAGATGTCTTTATTAGATATAAATGGATGAAGGGTCACAATGTAGTTCCAAGAATAGCTGGATGGGACACTCATGGTCTTCCTGTAGAAAGGGAAGTTGAAAAATTATTGGGACTAGATGATAAAAAAGATATATTAGAGTATGGTATGAAGGAATTCAACCTAAAGTGCAAAGAAAGTGTCTTCAAATATGAGAAATCTTGGCGTATAATGACACGTAGAATAGGTTTTTGGTTAGATATGGACAACCCTTACATTACTATGGATGAAAATTATATTGAATCTGTTTGGTGGGCATTAAAAACTATTTGGGATAAGAAGTTAATTTATTTAGGGTATAAAGTCGTTCCTTACTGTACAAGATGTGGGACTCCATTATCTTCCCATGAAACAGGTTTAGGAATGCGTGAAACTACAGACCCCTCAATTTACATTAAATTTAAAGCAGTAGATTTTGAAGATACTTACTATCTAGCTTGGACAACTACACCTTGGACATTAATAAGTAATGTTTGTATAAGTGTTCATCCTGATGTGGATTATGTACAAGTGGAATATGAAAATGAAAAACTTATTTCAGCTGAAAAAATTGCGAAAACTCTATTAAAAGACTACAAAGTTCTTAAGAAATTCAAAGGAAAAGAACTTGAAAACAAGAAGTATGAACAGTTATTCCCCTTTATTGTACCAGAAGAAAAAGCATTCATTGTTACTTTAGCTGACTATGTAACAACAGAAGACGGTACAGGTATTGTACATTCTGCTCCCGCATTTGGAGAGGATGATGCGCAAACTGGAAAAAAATATGATCTCCCTGTTATTAACCCTGTACTCGAGGATGGAACTTTTGATGAGAGAATAACAGATTTCACAGGACTGCATGTGAAGAAAGCTGATCCAAAAATCATACAAAATCTAAAAAACAGAGGACTGCTATTAAAACAAACTACAGTAAAACACACTTACCCTTTTTGTTATCGTTGTGATAGTCCCTTACTTTACTACTCTACTCCAACATGGTACATAGAAATGACAAAATTAAAGGATAATCTTGTAAGAAATAATGAGAAAATCCTATGGCAGCCACATCATTTGAAACACGGAC
>CAZEQQ010000493.1:0-2416 GCA_964514425.1 uncultured archaeon | reverse complement strand
TTATGGGCAATCATTACACTATCAGATCTATTACCTATACTTTTAGTAATTTTCTTAGCTTGTTTTAACTTATCTATAGCCTCACGATATCTTCCAACCTTGATATCATCAACAGCTTCTATGTTGTAGATAGAAGAAAGAAGAAAAAGATCACCTTTTAAGTCAATAATAGACTTGAATAATTCTTTGGTTCGCAGATACTCTTCGGTGAAACTGATACTTGAGAGATAAATAATTTTGCTTTTCAAAACGGTAAGAATATCTCGAGAATAGTTTGAAGGAGCGATATGGCCAATGAGGTCAAAATAAACTTTGTAGAGATTGTCCAAAACTGAATAGTCTTTATCTATCGAATACAAAAAGATGTCACATGTAAGCTTGACTTTTTCTCTTAAAAAGAAATCTTCGATCCATTCACTCCTATTTTTGAGTTCTGACAACTTGTCTTTATTTAATTCTCTATAAAATAATGCTGCTAATAAACAATAATGTTGTTCATTAATAGCTTCAATCGAAATTAATGAAAATAATCTATTTTGCCAATTGTAGGCTACACTTATTTCTAATAGTAAGGGGAGTAATTCTTGTTGTTCAGTTTCAGCAAGTTCATCAAAAATTTCGAATAAACTTTCTGAAAAGTTATAAATAAGATTATATTCATTCTGTCCTTTATTTTCCGCTTTTTGTATAATTTTTGATAATATCTTCTCAGGAATATCAAATTGTTGAATTCCTAAAGCTGAAAGATAAGGCATGAGAAAAGAGTTAAAAAAATGTAGATAAATTTTGCTCTAAAGAAAAGTTTACAATAATGAATCTATTGTGGTAAATAATCGGAATAGAAATACCATTTATGATACTAAAAGAAAGAATACAAAAAGAGTTATTGAATATAACATCTATGCCTTGTCTACCTCCACAAATAAGTAAAAGAAATTATAAAAAAAGACAAGAAAAAGTGAGAGAATATCTTAGAAAAGAGAATTATGATACCTTTGTTTTTACAAGTCCAATCTCACTCTTTTATTTAACAGGGTATAGATTTATAGCTACCGAAAGACCCATATCGTTGGTATTGTCAGTAGATGACGAACCATGGTTCTTTATTCCTAAATTAGAAGAAGAACATGTAGCAGAAAAAGTACCTTGGGTTGAATATGAGCTGTATTTTGAGTTTCCAGAATTAACGCATCCTGTAGACATATTCAAAGAAAAAATGAAAGAAAGAAGAAAACAAGAATCAAAGTTTATACTCGAGAGTAACTCTTTCTACGCAATATGGGGATATAAAGGCAAGCCTTTAACTGAAGCCCTTAGCAATGGTTCGACATGTAAAATACAATCCGATCTGATAAGGGAAATGAGAAAAATAAAAGATGAAGAAGAACTTACAATGATCAGAACATCGGCCAAATGGGGAAAGTTAGGACATAGGTATTTACAAGATTACACTTCTGTTGGAAAAAATGAAATAGATGTATCATTACATGCATCTACCATAGCTTCCAAAGAGTTTCTAAATCATTATAAAGACTATGTTCCTTCTCTCCTCACTCCTGTTTATACAGGGTATAGAGGACAAATTGGTGTGTTTAGTTCAATACCCCATACGACAATGAGAAGAGCAACGTTCAATAAAGGAGATGTTTTGATTTCTGGAGCAACAACTCTAATCGATAGGTATCTGTCAGAATTAGAAAGAACAATGTTTGTTGATGAACCAACTAATAAACACCGTTATTACTTCGCAATAATGAAAAAAGCACAAGAAACAGCTATTGAAGCTTTAAAACCTGGAGTCAAATGCTCTGATGTTGATCGTGCTGCATATGCAGTGTTTAAGGAAGAAGGAGTGTTAGACTTAATGCAACACCATACAGGTCATTCCTTAGGAATGGAAGGTCATGAACCTCCTTTCTTAGATGTTGGAGAAGATGAAGTTGTCAAACCTGGAATGGTTTTTTCAATAGAACCTGGGTTATACATCAAAAATTTTGCTGGTTTTAGGCATTCCGATACTATTATCGTTACTGAAGACGGAAATGAGGTTATTACAGATTATCCTAGAGAAATTGATGAGTTGATTATAAAATAAAAATCCATTTAAATCTTCACAGACTATGCAAAGTATATGTAAAAAATATTAATTGCTAAAAATTATACCTTCTGATTTCAGATTGAAGTATAATTTATTAAATTTTATGAATTAGTCTCTCACAAAAATGGGAAACTCAACAATTATTTAAGAATCCTAACCTAAAAAAAATCTTCTTTATCACCTTTTCTATGAATCAAACGAGTGAATAAACCCTTCATCGAACTTACAAAGAAAATAATAACTACAACAATAAAAAGAATAAAAAGGAAGAAAAGAACGAGATGGAAGAAGACATAGGAATCGTCAGGAGGAAATCCA
>CAZEQQ010000492.1:0-2422 GCA_964514425.1 uncultured archaeon | reverse complement strand
AAGTTGATGCTGTTGCATATAGTATCTCAGCATAGTGAGAATTGAAATCTTTTTATTGCTTGAGCTTTGATAGCCATTTTCATTGTTGCATATAGTATCTCAGCATAGTGAGAATTGAAATTAAAGAACACTATCTAAAATATTGAGTGTGTCAGTGATGAGGTTGCATATAGTATCTCAGCATAGTGAGAATTGAAGTTTTTGTTATCTAATAGATATAGACAATGAAACAAGTATTTAAGATGAGATAAGTTTGTCTTGCAGTTGCATGAAAAAACAAAAAGGTAATAAAAATGAATTCAGATGAAAACGAAGAAATCAAATTTAAACTACTAGATAAAGATCTTCCTATGGAAGTTAAAACCTCTTTACAATCCAAACTCTTTATGTGTTGTACAGAGTGTAATAAAGACACGCCCCATACTATTGCCACCACAATTCATAAAGAAGAACTGAAAAGCAACCCAAAATATCGTTATAAAGTTCTTGCTACCCACAATACACAATGTCTTATGTGTGGTGTTAGTGAATCTTTGGATGTTATATTAAAAAAGTGTAAAACCTATATCGAAAAAGATTCTTGAAATTATAGCGTTCTTCCTAATGCTTTTACTTTTCATTGTTGCGAGGTGCGAATATAGACTGATAACGATATAACGCAAAATATTAAGTTTGCATAACATATCTTTGCATAGTGAGAACTGAAATACTTGTTCGATATTTAGTAAATTTCTCTATCTTCTTGTTTTACACATTATGGTATCTCAGTATAGTGATTATAGAAAATTCAGGAGTTAAAAAACAATCGTTGTTATTCTGTTAATGTTAATAAAAATTGGTTAAGTAGTAGTAAAAGATTTAATAGTGGTAAGTGTAAGCATATTTGGTAGTAGGTGTAAGAAGTGGAATTTGAGAACATAGGAAGTTTAGCTGATTGTGTTAAGTTTTTTAGTTCTTCTTCCCGTAAATTTGAGTTGATGAAAGAGGGTGATTTACGTTACTATTCTTACACTACTAAAGCACAAGAACGTGTTTTGATTGTTGAATTTGCTGATTCAGGACCTTCTTTTGATTTCTTCCTTACTCATTTTGTTTTTGATTATTTGATTATTTTTGATCGTTCTTCTCTTTCTGTTAGGGTTATCAAGTATAATCGTGCTACTAATTTGTTTGAGTTTTTTACTAATAGTAAGGAATCTTTTAATCTTAAGCCTAAACGTCTTTTACGTGAGCATGATTACAATGTTGAATCTTTTTCTTCTCTTTTTTCTGATTTGTGCTTATTTTCTCTTTTAGATCGTAGGGTTGAGACTTTTCTCTCTTCTTCTTCTTCTCCTGACCTTTCTAATTTTGATGAACTTTCTTTTCAAATTAAGCATTTGTTGCTTTTTTATCTTTTCTCTTCTTCTCGAAATAATGTTAAGAATGGTTTAATTTCTTCTAAATTCTCTTCTGTTAAAGATTTAGTTTCTTTTTTCTTTACTGATTTGTCTTCTTCCTCCTCTCCCTCTTCTTCCTCTTCTCCTCCTCTTTCTCAATTTCTTTCTTTCTTTTCCCCTTTGCTTGAGCTTAAGAGTAGTTCTCATTCTAGTTTTTGTTCTTTTATTGTTGAGACTGTTAAGTGGTTATCTGGCTTTCCTTTTGACTCTCATCCTAATCTTGTTCATGTCCATTCTCTTAATCTTTCTCTTTTTCTCCGTTTGTTTGCTGTTTCTCCTTTCTTTTCTTTAAAGGACTACTTATCTACTATTATCACTGTTTCCCGTAAAGAGAAAGCTGTTTTGACTTACCATTCTTATCTTTCTCTTCTTACTGACCATCTTTCTTCTCTTGAAGCTATTCATCTTGATGCTGCTGATGATTTACATTTTTCTTTATTTTTCCAGATTTTACAGGACGCTCATTTTTCTTCCTCTTTCCCTCTTTCTTCTCTTTCTTTTTCTCATGGTGATTTTTTCACTGTTTTTTTGCTTCAGTTGTATCTTACTAATGTTCTCGGTTTTTCTGATGTTGAGTTAAAGACGTCTGGTTCTTCTTTTACGTTGTTTTTCCCTCTTCGTGATGTTTCTTTTCCTGCGTGGCATTTTCATGCTATTGATCCCTCTACTTTTCCTTTTACCAAACTCGACAAATCTTCTTCCCGTTATCTTTTTACTTTCTTTAAGCTCAAGAACTTTCTTTCCCATCTTTCTCATTTTTCTTCTCCTCGTTCTTTCAGTTTTTTTATGGACGTTGATGAGCAGATTGTTAGTCTTTTTTCTAATGACTTGTATAAGAGCAAGAACAATTTCTTTCTTCTTCATCATGACAAACGTATTTACGAGACCTCTCTCTCCTCTTTTAGCCGTTTTGACGTGATCGTTTTTTATCTTTCTTCTCTTCCTCTTCTGTGAACGGATGCGATTTCGACGTGTCTGCCCCG
>CAZEQQ010000491.1:0-2435 GCA_964514425.1 uncultured archaeon | reverse complement strand
AAGAAATAATGGTATTAAGATTCTGATAATACTCTCGATGACTAGCAAATTGGATTAAATCTAAAGGAATATGAGCCTCATTGGTCAGTCTTTCAACAATAGAAGTAATATCAGAAAGATTGTGAACTTTAAGAAGAACATGAATAGCTGATGAGGAGTTTAGAGTAGAATCTAAGATTTTTGTGGAAATATAGGCATATTCAAAATAATTGTAATTAAACTGAAATGGATCCTCTATTTTATAATTGGCGGTGTTCAAAATACTACAATTTGCATCAAAAAATACACCGTTTACATAGCCTCTAATAGCAATATCCTCATTATAAGAATGAGCGTATTTGAGAAATGTGGTTGTTTCAAGAATAATCTTGAAAGGGTCAGTAATCATTGAATTTACGGTCGTTTTATAGTTGTGTCTACCAAAAACATTTGAAATATATTCAGTGTTGTACTCGAGAAGAAGGGTTGGATCAAGGAAATAAAAACGACTTGCATAGTTAGTAGAAGAGAGGATGGCACCTTCACCCAAATAAACAGGTAAATACGCTTTGATTTTAGCAGAAGAAAAAATATCCTCTAGAGCATCATTATCAATGTTAGGAGAATGCCAAGGATAGTGAGGATAATTTAGTTGAAGATTAATGCTTATATCAGAGGTAGGGAAAGGTGAATAGTTGAGATGAATGGGTGAATTAAAAGGCTTCCACATTGCACTAGAGAGAATAAGAAAAGAATTTGTTGCAATAAGGGCAATGATAATTACCAAAAAAATCAACGAATAGAACTTACCAATATGCTTTGTGTTAAAAAGTGATATCTTAAAGAATGTTCTAAAAATGGATGCTTGAGAAGGATCTTTTGAACGGCGATAATAAAATGTATAAAAAGTAGAGTAAATGAATTTCAAAGAAAGGAAAAGAAGTGAAAGGAAAGAGAAAAGGAAAAGAAGTGTTCCTGTAATGATTAATACTATCAATCCATTTTCACCCAAAAAATTTTCGAGTATTGCATAGATATTAAAAGACGCCAAGCTAAATATGGTAGTTGAGAAGAAAGGAAGGAAAATTATTGGTAAACTGAAAATAAAAACTCCTAGAATAGTGAATAATAACTTATTATTGTTCTTTGTCTTTGGTTTATTGATATGAGAAAGAAATTCTGTTATCTCCTTTTTTGAGGTTGCAAAAAGAGAAAAATACTCGTATTTAGGAAAATTGATTTGATAAAGCATTCTAAATTGAAAAATTAGGAAAAGTCCAAAGGAGAGAAGAAAGACAATAGAACTGAAAATTATAATAGTTGAATTGACCTTGAGAAGAACTAAAAGAATTATATCAAAAGTAAATAATACGAGAAAGAAAAGAGAGTAAATAAGAAGAATTAAGTAAATAAAAATACTAAAAGTTTGTTGACGAGAAAAACCTTTCATCCAAAGCTTGATCAACTCACGATGAAGACTCTGTTTCAATTTACTTGAAAAATTAACATTTAAAAAGAAAAATGAGAGAATAATAGGGAATGTAAGGGCAAGAAAGTAAAAATTAAAGGTTAGAATTTCAGATTGAATTAACGAAAGAAGAGAAGAAAGAACTGTTCTATATTCTACTGAGATAAATGAATTCTCAAAAATTACTAAAGAAGAAATAGCGTTGATATCTAACTTCTCAACACTGCTGATTAGAGAATCATACCTCAAATCATTAAATAAAATTCTATTGTACTGAAAGATATATGCAAAACTAAACGAAGTGCCTTGTTGAGTATTTGAAGAACCAAAGATAGTAGCATT
Source organism: uncultured archaeon (assembly GCA_964514425.1). Classification (GTDB taxonomy): domain Archaea; phylum Asgardarchaeota; class Heimdallarchaeia; order Heimdallarchaeales; family Heimdallarchaeaceae; genus CAZEQQ01. Next base: position 646 of record CAZEQQ010000491.1, on the reverse strand, counting down.
CAAAACTTCTAAAGGTAAAATGACAAAGTCATAATAGTCTATTGTGTTAGGCATATATAACTCAAAGTAAACATTCTGAAATAAAGAGATGATAGAGAGGTATGAATCAAAAAGGGGAATATGACTGATTGTAAAATTCTCTCCTTGAATAGCTAAAATAGAACCTGTGGTAACATTAGATAGATTTACAATACCTGAACTAACAATAATTTCAGAATCATTAAGAGAAATACCAAAAACATCAGCAATAACAGAATGAGGAAGAAAGATAGTATGAATAGAAGTAATATTTTCAAGAATAACAATATCTTTAGTCAATAATCCTTCATTTTGAATAAAATTACTGGACCTCAAATTCGAACTATAAACTGTAATAAGATTTAGAACTTGATCAATCTCATCAACCTCAATATTGGGAAGAATAATATTAAAATCAGGAAAATTTTCTAAAGCATTATCAATTGCATTTCTTTCTGTAACTAAGCTAAAAACTAATAATCCTTGAATATAAATGAAAATAGCTATTATAGTTAAAAAAGAAGAAAAGAATTCCTTTTTCATTCCTTTAATAAACCTATAACTTATGATTGGAGAGAACACAAAAATAATACTGAGTATCTATTTAAAAATGTGACTCTTTTTAGAG
>CAZEQQ010000490.1:0-2436 GCA_964514425.1 uncultured archaeon | reverse complement strand
AAATGCTATAGATTTTGACATGCAACCAGAAATAATTGAAGATGATTTTGGTTCCATTATCGTAGCTACGGGTTATAAAGCATATCCTGTCTCACAGATTGGAGAATATGGATATGGTACTATCCCTGATGTTATCTCAGGATTAGAGTTTGAACGATTATTAGCTGCTAATGGTCCTACTCAAGGAGTTATTAGGCGTCCTTCTGATGGTAAAATACCAAAAGTTGTAGCTTTTATTCATTGTGCTGGTTCAAGAGATCCTGCAAAACACCTACCTTACTGCTCTAAGATTTGTTGTATGTATGCTACAAAACATGCTCTTCAATACAAACATCTTGTTCATGATGGTGTAGCGATTAATTTCTACATCGATGTCCGTACAGGTGGTAAAGATTATGAAGAGTTTTACCAACGTGCTGCAGAACAAGAAAAAGTTATTTATGTTCGAGGAAAAGTTTCTGAGCTATTCCAAGATGGAAATAAAATTCTTCTTAAAGGTGTCGATACTATTTCAGGTGAAACTATTGAACTTCATGCGGATATGGTAGTTTTGGCAACAGGTATGATACCTAATACGGGAACAAAGGTTATTTCTAACATACTCAAGCTCTCATGTGATAATAGAGGATTTATTAAAGAAGCACACCCCAAACTTAAACCAGTTGAAACTTCTATTGCTGGTATTTATGTAGCTGGTACCGCTTCTGGTCCTCGTGATATTCCCGAAGTTGTTGCACAATCTTCTGGTGCAGCTTCTAAAGTTTCTTCTGTTCTTTCTTCAAAGTTTATGGAAAGAGATCCTGTTATCGCAGAAATAGATTATGAAACTTGTGGAGTTTGTCACACTTGCATACACATGTGTCCCTATAGTGCCATTTACTTCGACAAAGGAACTAAAAGGGTAACAATAAGAGAAGCACTCTGTGAAGGATGTGGTAGTTGCGCAGCAGCTTGTCCTTCGGGAAGTATAGAAATTCGAAACTCTACACATTCGATGATTAGTGCAAGTATTAAAGCACTACTGAAAGGGTGATAAAATGTCAAAAACAGTACAAATCGCAGAAAAGGGGTTAAAAAACCCTAATCCTAAAATTGTTCTTTTCCTCTGTCGATGGTGCTCTGGAAAAGGAGCAGACTTAGCAGGTACTTCTAGAATGGAGTATCCTCACAATGTCTTGCCTATTATGGTTAATTGCTCGAGTAGAATTGACCCCCAGCATGTAGTTGAAGCATTTTTAGAAGGTGCTGATGGAGTATTGGTTACAGGCTGCCATTTTGGTGATTGTCATTATAAAACAGGTAACTATAAAGCTTACAAACGTATGATGATTTTAGCTAAACTTCTCAAACAAGTTGGTGTAAATCCTTCACGTTTCCGAATTACGTGGATTTCTGCTACAGAAGCAGCAAAATTCGCAGAAGTTACAAAATCAATGGTTCAAGATTTAAAACTACTCCCTCCCTACAAACCAAAAGTCTCTGAAGGAGGTCAGAAAAAATGAAAAAACTTAACTTTGCTATAGCTTTGGGTGCAACTTGTGCTGGCTGTGATGTCGCTATCTTGGATTTGAATGAAAAAATACTTGAGGTGTTTGATCTTGTTGAATTCAAGTTTTGGCCAACAGCTATGGATTTCAAGATTGAAGATTTACTAGATTTAAAAGAAAATGAAGTTGATATTGGTATCTATCATGGTTCAATTAGAACAGATGAAGACGTCTATATCGCAAAAACTTTACGTGAAAAATCAAAAATAGTGGTTTCCTTTGGAGCTTGTGCTTGTTTTGGTGGAATTCCAAGTTTATCAAACATGCCTTATGAAGAGGAAATGTTTGATTTGGTTTATAAACAAGTGCCTTCTATGGATAATCCCGACGGGACAGTTCCACTTCCCAAAACATCCATCCATGGAACAGTTTTAACGTTACCAGAGATGCTTAAAAGTGTAACATCACTTGATTCTGTTATTGATGTGGATTATTATGTGCCTGGTTGCCCTCCTATGGTACCTTTAATTGAGAAACTTGTAGAAGTTGCAAAAGGATTTGCATCTAAAGGCGAACTTCCTCAAAAAGGTGCAGTTATAGCTGGAGCAAAAACACTTTGTGAAGAATGTGGAAGAATAAAACCTGAAAAAGTCGAATTAAAAGATTTTCTTGCCCCTCAAGAGGTTGGAAAAATTGACCCTGAATTGTGTTTAATTCCTCAAGGTATAATATGTCTGGGACCTGCTACAAGAGCTGGCTGTGGAGGTTTATGCACAAACAAAAATGTTGGATGTAGAGGATGTCTAGGTCCAACTGATAGAGTAAGTGATCACGGTCTTAAAATGATTTCAGCTCTTACATCTCTCATGGCTCTTGATGATGAAGACCATTTGAATGAAAAAGAATTAGAGAAACTTGTAGAAAAAATTCCTGATCCTTTAGGCACTTT
>CAZEQQ010000489.1:0-2438 GCA_964514425.1 uncultured archaeon | reverse complement strand
GATCAGGTTGTAGAGCTGGCTTTTGTGGAGCTTGTTCAACAGTTTACCGAAAAGAAGGTGATTTCAGACTCTATACTGCTTTAGCATGTCAAACCATGGTTGAAGACGGAATGTATCTTACACAATTACCTTTCGTTCCTGCGAATAAGATTAAATACGATGTGAATGCATTATCTCCTTCTTCAAATGCTGTTTTAAGGTTTTATCCTGAAGTAGCAAGATGCTTAAGTTGCAATGCATGTTCAAAAGTTTGTCCTCAAGACATTAATGTCATGGATTATATTCAATGGGCATTACAAGGACAAATAGAAAAAAGTGCGGAAGGGTCATTTGACTGTATTCAATGTGGTCTTTGTGCTATTCGTTGTCCTGCTGAAATACCTCAATACCATGTTGCACAATTAGTTAGAAGGTTACATGGAAAATATAACATGGTTGAACCCAAATATCTTGAAAAACGTGCAAAAGAAGTTGAAAATGGCACCTTTGAAGAGGAATTCAAAGAAATGATGACGATGTCAGTAGATCAGTTAAAAGAAAAATATAAAGCTAGAAATATGGAGAAAGCAAGGTGATAAAATGAAATTAATAGACGGTTATCCTGAAGAAATGAGAAAATCTATTGACAATGTAAATAAAACTAGAAGCAAAAGAGTTGATGAAGTTTACAAATCTATGACTTTACCTGAACGTGAAGATGTTTTAAAGAATTTTCACCCTGACTTTAATCCTAAATATAAACGAGCTTTAAGCTATGGTGATAGTAAAGGTGAGATGATACCTAATGAAGTCGCTGATGTTCTCGAATCCTATTCTGTTATTAATCCTGATGAAATTGACTTATCTCAAGTTGATTATGATGTAGGTTTACTCATTATTGGTGCAGGTGGTGCAGGAACTGCTGCTGCTTTATGGGCGCATTATTCTGGTATTCCAGTGGATGAAATTCTAGTCAGCTCAAAATTACGACATGGTGATGCTAACACTGTTATGGCCCAAGGAGGAATACAAGCTGCAGATCGCCCCGAAGATTCTCCCCTTATTCACTACCTTGATGCTCTTGGAGGTGGTCACTTCACCAACAATCCCGAACTTGTCAAAGCTTTAGTGAGTGATGGTCCTTCAATCATTAAATGGCATAAAGAATTAGGTGTCATGTACGATATGATTGAGGATGGCGGCTTTTTTGAAATTCCAGGAGGAGGTACATCAAGAAATAGAATGCACTGTGCGAAAGATTATACTGGTTTAGAAATCTTCCGAGTTATACGTGATGAGTTTAATAACTTGCAAGTTCCTATTCTTGAATTTGCTCCTGCTGTTGAATTGTTAACAGATGAAACAGGAAGAGTAGCTGGAGCCTTACTTTACCATTTAGAGACTAAACAGTATTTTGTGGTTAGAGCGAAAAACACTATTTTAGCTACTGGTGGATTTGGTAGATTACATGTTGCAAGCTTTCCTACTACAAACCATTATGGTGCAACTATGGACGGAGTTGTTATGGCTTATCGGGCTGGAGCTAAACTTAGTAATTTAGATAGCACACAATTTCATCCTACAGGTGCAGCTTTTCCTGAACAAATTGTTGGATTGTTAATTACAGAGAAAGTTAGAAGTATTGGTGCGCAAGTTTTAGGCTATAATGGAGAACAAATTGTCTTTCCATTAGAACCTAGAGATGTTGAATCTTCGGCTTTTATCCGTTGTTGTACAGCTTCTGACAATTATATCGAAACTCCATCTGGAATGCGTGGTGTCTGGCTTGATTCTCCCCTTATTGATGAAATTAGAGGAAAAGGAACCATTAAGCGCGATCTTAGCGCTATGTGGAGAATGTTCCAAAGATTTGGTATCGACTTAACAGTAGACCCTATCTTAGTCTATCCTACCTTGCATTATCAAAATGGTGGTGTAGAACACGATGAATGGGGACATACAAGTGTTCCGGGTTTATTAGCTGCTGGAGAGATTTCTGGAGGTGTCCACGGTAAGAACAGATTGATGGGTAATTCTCTTCTTGAAATTAACGTCTTTGGACGTCGTGCAGGTATTACTGCAGCCAAAGAATATAAGAAAGCTAAAGTTGGAAAACTTTCGCTTGATCATGTAAGAAAAACCACTCAAGTCTTAGATTCTCTGACATTAACTAAAAAACGTTACGCCCCTCTTCTATTACCAGAATATCGTAGCGATGTTATAATGAATAGATTAGTAGATTTGTATCAAAGTGATAATAAATAAAACTTTGGTAAATCTTTTTTTTCTCTTTTTTAATTTTCTATCTATATTCGTTACATTAGCCTATTTTCAAGAAGTTAAAGGTAGAAATAGAGTAAAATAATTCAAAAATAAAAGAAAATAGAAGAGGGATTTAATGGGGATGCCATTCGACTGATCCATCGCTACTAATTGTTACAGTAGAATGACGCAATGCC
>CAZEQQ010000488.1:0-2458 GCA_964514425.1 uncultured archaeon | reverse complement strand
AATCTATTTTGTGTTTAGGACCTAATTACTTCCTTCAACAGTATTTTTTATCAAATTACCAAATAAATCAATATGTAATTATAATCGTTAGAACAACAATTAAACAGGGTATGGATAATAAAACGACTTTACTTTACCTTATCTATTTTTGGTTATAAGGAATTTAACAATATCTAACAACTTGCAAGATTTTTTCCTATCTCTTCTGTTCAGGTTAAGATAGATCTTTGAATCAGCTAGAACGCAATCCTTATCGTTCGCTTTACTTTAAAAACAGCAAATGAAAAAAGGTAGGTTATTCGATTTTTACTTACTTCGATAAGATAAGACAATAGTTACCGACAATCTCATAACAATTTGTCGGTAACTATGCGAAACCTTGTAGCAACTGCAGAACCTATTAGAACGCTTAAAGGATTGTAAATATATAAAGGAAAAATTGATAATGATTTATGAAAGTATTTTTTTTTCCTCTCTTAGTTTATGTAGTTTTGTAGTACATTTAAAAAAATAATACTAGAACTCCTTAAACCATATATTAAGTGCTAAATTGCATTTATAGCACATTGTAGCAGATAATAAAATAAGTCCTCTTCTTTCTTATAGATTCGCTATTAGATATTCTAAAATCAATATTTAATACTTATCCTATTTTTTGTAGCAGATTAGTTTGAAATTTTTTGTTCATCATAAATATCCTGTTCTTTTTCTTTTTCCGATAGATCTCTGAATCAGCTAGAACGCAATCCTTATCGTTCGCTTTACTTTAAAAACAGCGTTTTAGGGAAATACTATGCTTTCATATTCCCCTTTCTCAAGCCTTTTCTTTTTTACCGACACTGTTTTTTGCTACTGTCGGTAAAAACTGCAGCAACTATTTTTACTATTTTCCTTGTTTTTTTGTATCTATTTACGATAATTTTTGATAATTTTTAACAATATGATTAGTTTTTAAGAATCTTTTATTTCTTGCTTCTATCCTTCTATTTTCTAAAACTAACTAGGTTCATTAAGAAAACCGTTACCCAAAAATGAGTAACATTACTTATTTTTGCTTAACTTTATGAAGTTAGGTTTCTGGGCTTTAAGCCTTCTTTGGTGTCTTAGCCCTTTTTCTCTCTTTCTTTACTACCTCTCCTTTTCCTCTTGGTTCGTTCCTTTTCTTTTTCTTTTTTTTTCTTTCTTTCTTTCTTTGTTTATTGATCCTTTTTTTCTTCCTTCCTTCCTTCCTTTTTTAATAGAAATTTACCGACAATTCTTTCTCAGAGTGTCGGTAAAAAAATTCTACCTGGAAAAAGTCTACCTGAAAAAAGGGAAAAGAGTCAAAGAATGGGGAAGGGAAAGGTGGGGGTTGTAAAGAGTATCTTTACTATTTTTATGTATATTTATCCTGAAAAGTTTATCTTAATTAATTTGTGCATTAATCCTGATATTCTTCTTTTCCTGCATTTCGTATAATCCGCTAGTACGAAACCATCCCTCAGAAAAATAGAATTCGACATTTGTCGATTTTTTATCGACACGCCCACTTTGTATATCTTTACATAATTCTAAAAATACTGTCGAAAAACTATTGTTAATTTTATTGTATAAATATACTAAATCTTTACTCCAATTTATTTTTTTCCCTCTCTCTTCCTTGTAGATCCTCTTTCTTGTTTCTTCTTTCTTTCAGGTAATAAAAGCTTCTTGATTCTTTTCCTGCAGTTCGTATAATCCGCTATTTCTGAACCATCCCTCAGAAAAATCGAATGGCACATTTGAGCCATTTTTTGTCTCACGCCCAGTTTGAAAACTTTTTGTTTTTTCTAAAATCTGTGTGCCAATATTATTCAATATGATATTGTAATTCCTTACCTTTTCTTTTGGATCTATCTCTAACAAGAACGAAAAAAATTTACCGACAACTATAACGTAAAATGTCGGTAACCATAAAAACCCTTATAGCAGTTAGAAAAGATTATTAGAACCTTTAAGCGATTTTAAACGTTTTTAAGAACCCTTTCTTTCTTCTTGTTTATTATATTATAGAAGAACGATAGAAGGTATTAGTTCTTGTTTATTGCATTTATACTTCAGTAAAATTAAATGTGACAAATGTCCCAATTTTTGTGACTCTGTCACTTTGGAGTCTTTTACATTTTTCTAGAATCGGTGTCACAATTATATCTAATAATTTACTGTATTTTTGAACTAAATCTCCATCCAAGTAATAAACGCTTCTTGGTTCTTTTCCTTCATTTCGTATAATCCGCTATCTCTGAACCATCTTTCTGTAAAACTAAAAATGTTTGCTACCATGGTAGCATTTTTTGCTACCCTTCCTTTTTGTATCTCTTTACATTTTTCTAAAATATTGGTAGCAATACTATCAATCAACATATAGTATTGAGATATTTTCCCTCTACTCCAATTTATTTTTTTCCCTCTCTCTTCCTTGTAGATCCTCTTTCTTGTT
>CAZEQQ010000487.1:0-2463 GCA_964514425.1 uncultured archaeon | reverse complement strand
GAATAATCTTTCCTCCTTCTTCTCTGAATACAATAAGATCACCTGTTGACAAGTTGAGCTTCTCACGTAGTTCTTTAGGTAAAACAATTTGACCCTTTTTACTAACTTTACTTGTAATCATACATAGACGTAAGTATTTCATACATATAAGCTTTACTTTCTAGAGTCTAATTCTCTTAAAAAATTCTAATGTGAGGTTTAAAAATGAAAAAGGAGAAAAAAGCATTATCCCTTGAATTTGATTGACACTATCACGGGAGTGGTTTTTTTGATAATCAGCAATAGAATCAAAACCAAACCAACGATCTGTGATGGGATGAAACATTTAGTTGATATGGCATTATCTCCAAAAAAGGTTTTATTCTGAAGCAGTTAGGCTATAATGCGGTAAGAGTAGATGAAATGCTAAAGAAAGAAGAAAATAAGCCTTCATGAACGAAGAAATTTACTATTACGCAATTGAAAACAATTATAACATAACAATAGTTCTTGCAAGCACACCTGAAACCTTGACTTATAATGTCCTTATTAGAAGATACCTCTCTCTCGTTTTCTTTTTGTCAGATCAAAATGGGGTAATCTTATAAGGTGGAGATAACAAGAAGGTGCTTGGTTTTGCAGTAAAATGCAAGATTAAACTTTTCATTTGGTAAACTGTATCTATACTTGTTAGAAACGAAAATCTTGGCTTTTTACTTTTCCTTCTTGTATTAGTGAACAAAGTTTCCTCATATCTGTTGATGGTTCTCCCAACATAGGACTTTCAAACGCTTCTTTTGTAAATCGAGGATGGAAATGGTTAGGTTTTGATTCAACATCCCACTTTGCATCCATAGAATCAAATCTTATTCTATCAAGTGGTGAAGAAGAAAATACTATTTGATATGCGTATTCATCATAGTTATTATAATAGACATATAAAATTGAACCATTGCTAAAAAAGACTTTCAATCTTCCTAAATTATCTTCAATTTTAAAATGTAAGATTTCCACTTGCAAATTTCTTAAAATTTCATTAGTAGCAGTTCTTAGTTTTTGCTTAACTGAGATAGTATCTCCTCCATTCCATTCTTCTTATAATGATGTCTTAATTAGTTTTTTCACTTTCAATTCTTTGTAGAACTGCTTCCAACTCTTGTATTTTGTCAATAAGATTTGTTAATGCAATAGCATCATTTTCAGCTTCAGGTAGTTCGCCTGCTCTTGTCAATTCTATCATTCTATCTGCAGTTGGTTGGCGCCATTTATCCAATATTCTTTGGATCATCTTATCTAATTTGTGCTTTTTTGTTCGTATTAAATCGAGAGCTAAATTTTGGTCAATAACCACAGTAGTCATACATGTATATCATATCGAGAATAATATTTATAGTATTCTATTTTCCCCAACTCAACCAAAAGAGAATTTTCCATTTTTTCTCTCTAACTTGTTTTTCTATTTCTTCCTTTACCTCACTAGGAAGTTTGAGCAACTCTTTATGGGTAACAGGAAGGAGAAAAACTTTAAATTCATTGTTTTCCATTAATTCACCAAAATTAATGTGTCAAATTGTTTATTTTTAACGATTTTATCAGTTTCCTTTATTCGTTCTATCTCATCATCATCTAGTTCTTCATCGTCGATCAAAGATAATAAAAGTGCTTCAATTCGATTTAGTTTTTTCTCTAAAGAATCAATTCGATTCAATACTTGTTTTGATAACTCTGTGGTCATGATAATACACTTGTTGTTACTTATATTGTACCAATATTCCATTTAGACTTTTTGTTTCAAAATCAAAGCAAAGAGAAACGTCACTTCTTCAGCTCCTTGAACAAGGTTTCTTCACTCACTAATTCGTCTTCACTTCCTATTGCTAGAATTTCATCTTCATCAGGTTCAACTTCAGGAATAAGTACGTGTAGAATGGCATTAGAAAGTGAATAAAGTTCATCTAACCTTTTCTTAATATCTTTTATTTCTTGTTCAATACTTGTTGCCATGATAATACTAATAACTAAGTGGTAAAAGAGTAAATCCAAGCTGTTGATGACTAACTAGTACATTGAGAATAGATAGAAAACAAAAGGTGCTTAGTTTTGCAGTAAAGTGCAAGATTAAGCTGTAATCTAATTTACAAACTGCATTTATATCTACAAAAAACTCTCAACCATTAAAAGATTTGATAATTGATTGAGTGTTAAAAGGATAAAGGAAATTTCTCAATACCTCTGTAGCAATATTTAAAACCATGAAAACAGTCCTACTAATTATATCGTTATTAACACAGGAGTATGAGCTAATGATAGGTAAAAACAAAGAAAAGCTTGTTATGAGTATAATGATTATAACAATTTTATTGGCAAGTAATGTGCAAACTGAAATTCAAGGAAACTTACTTAATAAGGAACAAGACCAAGACCAAGACCAAGACCAAGACCAAGACCTTTTTCATCAGATGTTAGATGATAATTTAACTCTCT
>CAZEQQ010000486.1:0-2470 GCA_964514425.1 uncultured archaeon | reverse complement strand
GGATGATGACTTCATAATATCCCTCTTTACCCAATAAAACGGTCTCATAATAATTGTTTTCTTCAAGATGCTTTAATATTGTTTCAATTTTTCTTTCTTCATAAAATAATTCACGAATAGATGCTACTTTGTTAGTAGTGTTAAAAAATTCTCCAATGTTAATTGAGCTTTTCTTTATCACTAATGAATCATCAGTAACAATGGAGATAGTCATTGAAAACTTTTGCATTATACACTTTTAAAAATATGGGAAGTGTCAAAAGAAATATAATTATTTAGCTGATTTGATTAACTTTCACCAGTAAGCATTTTTCTTATTTATATTACATTTTATTTCCAGACTGATTTCATTACCCTTTTGAAATTTTCAGAGGTAATCTTTTTCAATTCATCATCAGTATAACCATTGTTTGATAAATATTCCACTAATTTAGGATAATAACTTATATCTTTGAGTACTGAAGGTATTGTTGTTCCATCAAAGTCTGACCCTAAACATACGGTGTTTATATCGCCAATTTCAACAATATGGTCAATATGACTCTTAATGATATCAAAAGTAATATGATCTTCTTTCCTTCTTTCAGGGTCTAGGAAATGAATAGAGAGATTAATACCTATAGTCCCTTTGGCATCTTTGATAGCTACGATTTGTTCATCAGTTAAATTACGTTTATTTGAACAGATAGCCCGAGAATTAGAATGAGAGGCTATAAAAGGTTGAGATGCTATACTCTGCACATCCCAAAATGATTTGTCATTGAGATGACTTACATCCACAATGATTCCTAACTTTTGCATTTCTTCAACAAGAGCTCTACCCTCAGCTGTTAAACCTCTCTCTTCATCAATAGTGATAATATCTGATAACGAGATTCCTGTACCAAATCTATTGGCATTAGACCAAGTTATCCCCATACTTCGCAACCCCAACCTAAAATAGTTGTGTAAATCATGAAATTCTGAATCCAAGCCACCTGAACCCTCAAAATGAAGGATTGCACCTATCTTATTCTCTTTTTTTGCTTTCTCCAAATCACTAAAACTCTTTACATGATAAAGTTCATTTTTAGGATCTTCAACGAGACTAAACCATTCATCGACTCCTTTCCTTATGTAGTAATCTGACATAGCTGGATAAACCGCCATAAAGATTGCACTAATTTGCCCTTCTCGGCATCTGGGTAAATCTACATGACCTCGAACAGAGCGTTCAGAAAAGATTCTATTTTGACTTCTTATTGCATACACAGTATCTACATGTCCATCAATAATGTCTAACATCAGAAAAGAAAAGGAGAGTTTGAATAAAAGTTTTTGGCTCAATAAATCATATCAAGATTTATCTGAAATTAATTAAGTAGAAATACATGGAAATTATTGTGTTTTATATTTTATTTGTATAAATTTATTATCAAGCAAAAGAAGACCATTTACCCTTGGGGGGGAAGGGTAATTGACTTTTATCTCTAGAATAACTTTAGTTTTCTACTATTGGTCAAAACATATAATGTTGTGAGTAAATCAAAACTTTCTTCACATTGGGAGTACCAAGTGCCACTTTGAAGTTGTTGTTCAGAAAGACTTTCCAAGATTTCATGAACAATAGGTAATCTTTCTAAATCATTTGTAATGAAACTTTCAAGCATGATAACTAAACAGAAGGCGGGATAATTATTTAGAGGAAGTTTTTCTATCATTTTTAATCCTTTGACACCAATTGAATCATCTATGCCTTTAAATTTGAGTATAACAGGAATACTTAACCATACGGTATCAGGATAGCTTAGAAAACCTTTTTCATTGTTCCATCTCATTACTAACCATCTTAGACCATTTTCTATTGTTTCATCCATCTCTTTTCTATTTGTAGAACTTAAAAAATTAAGAGCTGTAGCAGTACAGTATAGTTGATTGGATTCGTATCCTTTACTTTCATAAAAGAAACACCCGTATCTTTCGATATATTGAGGTTCTTCGAAATATCCGTTTTCAGATTGTTGAGATATGATAAAAGTTATTGCTTTTTCTAATTCATCTTTCACTAAATCTTCTCTTTCCATAACTATGAAATCTTTGAAAAACAAAATAGTACTACCAATAGAACTTTTATTCCCTCTCATAAATTGGTACGCGATACCTCCATCATTATTTTGAAGTTCTAAATGTTCACGAAGAATTTGATCCCCTTTCGACAATTTGTCTTGTAGAGCAAGTAGTCGTATTTTTTCAAACTCCGTTGCACTTTCTGTTAAATAAGACATAGCTTGGACAAAATTAATTTTTGTCATAATATGAACGTATACTTAAAAGTAAATAAATTTTTCACTCATTATCTATAAAAACAAAATTTCTAAAAATAATCTTAAGTTTTAACACCATTTAAAGTCATATATAATAGGTTTGAGATAATTTTTCTACCATTTCTTCAGCTGCATTACGTCGTGCAGCTTTTTGATTTCTCCCACTT
>CAZEQQ010000485.1:0-2473 GCA_964514425.1 uncultured archaeon | reverse complement strand
AATCATCAGCAATAGCCCACAGTTTGGCTTCTAATTTCCTTTGATAATCAGACACAAGATCACTCCATAATATCAATTTACCAGCTGAATTTATCAACTAATATCACAATAAGATCTCTAATCTTCTGCAATTTTGATCTTTTTGCTTTCAATCCTAAAGGTTCAGTAAAAGATTCTTTAATAATATTATTTCGTATTTTACCTGAAAACTCATATTCAGCAATAATGGCTTTAGTAATATCTTTATCAAGTTTTTCCTCATTAATCAATTCATCAACTGCTTTATTTTTCTCTTTCTCGATAAAAGTTTCAAAGTCACTTTCAATTTTTTCTTTATCTTCGATTTCAGGAAGGTTACGATCAATGAAATTCTCAATAAGTTCAATTTTACTTTTAAGCTCGTAACTAGCATCCATAGTTTTTAAAATAAATTCTTTGTCCTTTTCAAATGAAGGACTATTAATATCTAACTCTTTAAGTAAAGTTAGAATGTAAGCCACATTTATATTATCCCGTCTAACCAGTTCAACTTCAAAATCAATATCATCAAGCACTGAAACCTTTTCAGGATGATTAACAACACCTCTGTATATATCTAAATATTTACTCTTAAAATCCGTAAATGTTTGCTCAGAAATGTTAAGATGATCAAAGCTGAATTCTGTAAAAACAGTCAATTTTGTGATTATGCGTAAAAGTTCTCTGAATATTTTAACAAACTGTAGTTTTTCTTCCTCAGATGGCAACGCATCAACAGAACTAACCGTAGGGGTAATTTTGAATAAATGTTTTAAAACATAGTTAAATTTATCTCTATACTCTTTACAGGGTTGCACTATAACTGTTTCCATGGGATTTTCGTCAGAATAAAGTCTGATTGATTTGTCTGTAGCAGTTTTAAGATTTCTGAAGCATACGATATTCCCAAATTTTTTCTTTTCATTTAAAATTCTGTTGGTACGTGAATAAGCTTGTAGAAGTCCATGATACTGTAAATTTTTATCAACATACAGTGTATTAAGGATTTTACTATCAAAACCTGTAAGGAACATGTTTACAACCAGTAAAATGTCTATCTGCTTGTCTTTTGATCTTTTAGACACATCTATATAATATTCTTTGAACATCCCAGTATCATAATTTGTCCCAAACATTTCATTGTAGTCTTGAATGTATCGTTCTAGCTTGTCACGTGAGTGTTCATCACCTTGCATCTCCTCATTAGCATCAAAGGAAAATATAGCAGCAATCTTAAGGTCATGAGCTTTCCTCTTAAAAATTTCATAATATTTAGTGAGAACTTCTATAGAACTAACTGCAAAAATAGCATTGAACTCCTTGTCGTATGTTTTGCGCTTATGATTAGTGATTATGTAATCTACAATCTTTTCCAGCCGATCTTCAGATTCCATTAATTCTTTTCGGTCGATATCTTCAACTTCTATGTCTAGGGTAGCTCTGTTTCGATAGCGTCCTAAATATTCAACTGAAAAACCAAGTACATTCTCATCTTTAATAGCATCTTTAATCACGTAACTATGGAGCCTATCTTTAAAAAGGCTCTTTGTGGTCATGCCATCTACTGAGTTAATTGCAAAAATAGGTGTTCCGGTGAATCCAAAGTATTGTAAATTAGTAAAAAAACTTGTTATTACATCATGCATCTTTCCAAACTGGCTACGGTGACATTCATCAAATATCAAGATGATTTTTTGGTTTTTGACCCGTTCGATAGATTTGTGCCTAGTCACAGCTCGGGATAGTTTCTGTATAGTAGTAATAATTAGTTTATCCATCCCTAAAAGTTGTTTTACAAGTTTTTTAGTGTTATAAGTCGAATCAACTGCTCCCTGGCTGAAACTATTGAATTCTTTAAATGTTTGGTAGTCCAGATCCTGTCTGTCAACTACAAAGATAATCTTATCAATGTTAGGTTCTTTGGATAATATTTGACTAACCTTAAAAGAGGTTAATGTCTTTCCACTTCCTGTTGTATGCCAAACATAACCATTCTGTCTAGTATTGAGTGCTTTATCAAGAATAGCTTCTACAGCATAGTATTGATAGGCCCTTAGAACCATGATAGATTTGCTGGTTTCATGTAAAACTGTGTATCTGGCTATCATTTTTGAAAGATGGCACCTTTCTAGAAACGTGTCTGCAAACTCATCCAAACTAGATACATTCCTATTATCTTTATCTTTCCAGAAAAAAGTGTATTTAAAGCTTAAATCCTTATTATTAGCAAAATATTTGGTATTTACCCCATTACTAATCACAAATATTTGGATGTACTGGAATAAACCACGATATGAGTGGTGGCGATAGCGGTTTATCTGATTAAAAGCAATTTTAAGTTCTGCACCCCTCTTTTTTAATTCGATTTGAACCAGAGGCAACCCATTAATTAAAATTGTTACATCATAACGGTTTTTATAGATACCTTCCATGTTAACTTGATTAGTAACCTGGA
>CAZEQQ010000484.1:0-2476 GCA_964514425.1 uncultured archaeon | reverse complement strand
TAAAAAAGGGGACACAGTAAAATATGAGTTTCGAATATTAAAACATTCAGGATTTGTGTTAGGATTAGTGTTAGCTATTAGTTTTCTATGGTTGAGTGAGGCTATATCTTTAGGTGCAACAGCTTTAATTGTACCAGCAATTGTAGCTATATTTGGTATAGATACACCTACAAATGCACTAGCACAGTTTATGAATCCTATAATAGGTCTATTTTTAGCAGGATTTATGTTGGCGTTAGCCATGAAAAGAGTTGGTCTTGATGAAAAGATTGCTATTGCTATTCTCGCTCGAGTACCATCAAATGGGAAAGTGGTAGTTTTAACAATGATGATATTAGCTGCAATCTTCTCAATGGTAATGAGTAATACTGCTGCTGCAGCAATTCTTATTCCTTTAGGTGTCACACTCTTATACAACATAGATAAGAAGTATGTAGCGTTTAGGAAAACAATGATCCTAGGGATATCCTATTCTGCCACAATAGGTGGAGTAGGAACATTGATAGGCACTCCCCCTAATCTGATAGCTGTTGAATTTTTAAGAGATTTTGCGGGCACAGATATCACCTTCCTTCAATGGCTTATCTTCGGTTTACCCTTTGTAGCTCTTATGATACCTATTATGTTTGGATATCTGTGGTTAAGATATAGACCCAAAATAACAAATGAAGAAATGAAAGCAGCAAAAAATAAAGTTGTAGGGAAAATTGAGCAAGAACATGAAGAATATGGATGGATTGAAGAAGAGCAAGATAAAACAAAGAAAAACCAAACAATTGTAGGGATAGTGTTTATTGTAGTCTTTTCTTTATGGTTAACAACTGAATTTCATGGAATGCATGTTACATTCATTGGATTTGCGGGTGTTGTAGCCCTATTTTTCTTAGGAAAATTGAAAGAAGAAGATTTAAGCAAGATCAATTGGAATGCACTATTAACCTTTGGTGGAGGATTAACGTTAGGGTATGTAATGCTAAATTCAGGATTAGCTGAATGGTTGGCAATGAATTTAAGCGTCTTTAGAGGGATCCCCCCTATTCTAATTTTATTCATCATAGCCTTTGTGACGTTAATACTGACCTCTGTAGCTTCAAATACAGCCTCAGCGAGTATTCTTATCCCAATAATGATGCCTGTAGGGCTGATTTTAGGTATTAATCCTCTCTTAACAGCTTTAACAGTTGCAATAACCTGTTCTGTAGGCTTCTCAACAGTTGTAGGAACACCACCAACAATTATGGCATACTCAACAGGGTATTTCAGCACAAAAGAAATATTTCATATAGGGATATTATTGGATTTGATTGGAATTATTATTGTAACTCTCCTATCTTTATTCTTCTACAGTGCCGTGGTAAACTGGTTATGGTAACTTTCCTATTAAGGAAAGTTTCTTTTTTCTTTTTGTCCATAATGACCAGAAAAAATAGTTTTGCTAATAATAAAGGAAAGATTTTCAGTTGTTCCAAAGATATTCAAAAAATTAATAGATGAGAAAAATAATTTCAAACTATGGATAAAAAATTGAAGAACAAATACTTTGAAATTTTTGATACAAGTATCAGTAAAAATATAGATAAGGTAAATGGTTATGAAAACTTATTTAGTGATCAAAGTTTACCCAGTTTTTTTTATGGTGATATTGAAAATAGAGATAAAAAAGTTGTTTTCATAGATTTCGCTCCAACATTACAAAGAAGTTTATGGACAAAAGAAAAAGTGGTATTAAGTGAAAATTATTCAGAATTATCTGATAAAGAGAAAAAGAAAAACTTTGAAAACGAATACTACGATTTTCATAGGAATTTCTTTTGTAGTTTTAGTGCGGAAGAAATAGAAAAACAAAAAGATAAAAAAGGAGATTTATCGGAGTTTAAAGAAAGATTTTCTCCTTTTTATGAGTTTAGTAAAATATTGTTGCGTCTGAAAAAGGTTTACACCAAAAAAGAATTCAACGATTCTATTACTGACTATGACCAATTTTTTCAAAAAAATGAAGGGTATAAACTGCTGGATAAACATTTAGATGGTATCTATCTCTTCCCTTTTCCTGTTAACGAAGAAAATAAGAAGAAATTCTTTGATTTAGAAAATGAAAAAGTGTTAACGAAAATGCTATTACAACACTGGCAAAATGTTAAACAACTGTTAGTTTCACTAAATGTTGATTTTCTTTTTTTCAATGGTGAAATTTTCTTAAATCTACTTCAAATACTAAAAGAACATGAGGAAATTATAATGCAAGCAGAATTTCCACTTTTACCTCTTATTGATGAAGAGATAAGGTTCTATGAATTTTCTCTTGGAGAACATCAAGCATTTCTTATTAGTCATCCTTTAGAGCAACTATTACCAGATAATTTTACAAAAATTAAAATACCTGAAGCGATAAAATTTTCAATGTAAAAAAGACAAAGATAGTGAAAGTAAAAAAGTAACTATTGATAAAAAGAAGAAGGGGGGAAAGAAGAGTCGT
>CAZEQQ010000483.1:0-2480 GCA_964514425.1 uncultured archaeon | reverse complement strand
GAGTACCATTACGATAGAGATGATAAAGAGAAGGAAGATGGTCAGTCGCTGTCCAGTTAAGAGTATAGCCAGTTTCACCATACTCATAAACTAAATCGCTAGGACTACCAGTAAGAACAGGAACAGTAGTGTCGACAACAGTAACCCAAACAGTAGAAGAATTCGATAAGTCAATAACATCCCAAAAAACAAGAGTGAAGTTCAGTACACCAGGAGAAAGATGTGCAAGAAGAGAAGAAAGAGAAAGAGAAAGAGAAAGAGGAGAAGAAGACCAAGGAAGAGAGTGGATTAAAGTACCATTAATGTAAAGGTCATAAGTTTGGGGATTGTCATCATAAACCGACCATTGAAGAAGTTGTTCAGAACCATATTCATACGAACAATCTTCTGGAAATGACTGAATAACAGGGGGAGTAGGTTCGGAAACACTTACCCAGACAGTATGACTAGCCCAATGTTCAGAAGTATCAGTAACGACAATAGTAAAATTGTATAATCCCAAAGGAAGAGAATCACTAACAGCGTGATTTATAGGAATATAATAAGACCATGTTCCAGAATCTACAACTGTATTGTTACGATAAAGTATATAATTTGCAGGATGACCATCTTTAGCTAACCATGATAGAATTGAAGAAACACCTTGCTCAAGAGTAAAATTAGAGCTACCAGTTATTTCAGGAGCAAAAGAATCGGAGACAATATTTCCTGAGCCTCCTTCAATATTAGTTGTTCCTTGAGTGTTGTTATAAACTATATTATCATCTAAAGTATTATAACTAGATGAGTAGAGTGAAATACCGTACCCTCCATTAGAAAGAAGTTCATTGCGAATGATATCATTAAAATTAGCACTATTTTGAACTCTTATTCCGTAACCTATATTTTCTTGAATGAGGTTGAAAGAAATATTGTTACTACTACATTCATTGATGATAATCCCTATATTATTATTTGTTATTGTATTTTCTGTAACATCATTGTTACTACCAGAGAGATAAACACCAACGCTAGTGTTGTTTGAGACAGTATTTTTTATGATTAAATTATGATTACTAGAACCCCTGATATAGATACCTTTACTATTATAGCCACTACTATAATGTTTTACTGTATTATTAATAATAAAGTTATTACTAGAATCACGTAAATAAACACCACTATCTATGTTCTTTGTTATGGTATTATTCATTACTAAGTTATTGCTACTATGATGATCGATAGCGATGCCAAGATTATTGCTTTTTAGAGTATTATCAATAACAGTATTATTGCTGCTAGAATCTGAAAGATAGACACCAGTATATAGGCTGTTATCTATGATATTACTTATAATAGAATTCCTATTAGAGAAATGAATATAGATGCCTTGATTATTACTATTAGATATACAATTGTTAGACATAGAATTATTGACACTATAATTTTCAATATATATGCCACGCTTATTGTTTGTTATAGTATTATTAAGGACAGTATTGTTACTACTAGAATTACGTAAGTATATCCCATAGTAATTGTTATCTATTATGTTCTTTGCTATTGTTCCATTATTAGTTAGATGTAGTTTTATTCCAGCCTCTTCAGCATTTAAACTCGCTTCTAATAGACAATTTGCTATGATGAAGTAGACGTCAGTATTGCTGATACTTATACAACTTAACCCCATACCAACAATATGGTAATTTTCTATACGATAAGGGTTAACAAAGGTACCATTGCCGTCCCACCCTTTATTTACTGCTTGAGTTGCAAAATCTTCATTTCCATCTATTTCTATTCTTGGGTGACTTGTTAAATCTAACTTTATCGGTCTGTAAAAGTTAGTATCTCTTTGGTTACTAGCCTTTTGTTCTTTGCTTTGGTCATTTCTGTGATTATATTTTTGTTCTTCTTTGATAGAATTTTCACTAATTGTTATCGAATAATTTTGATTTTTTTCTTGTTCTTTCGAGTTTAATGGTTTTATTCCCACACTTCCATTCGCTATAATTAGAACAATAATGATGATAAAGGCTTTTTTATTCATTTTCTTCCCTTTTGATTCTCTTCTTCTAACCTTTCTCTTAGTTAGACATGCAGATTTTTTATATCTCTATTTTTATTAAAATCTTTTTATAGTTCGTTCAATCCATTTTTCATTGAATACTATCTATCCTAAAAAACAATAAAAGTGAAGAGAAATTGTATGAGCATACTCACAATATTTTACTTGAAGGAATAACAGATCTGAAACTCAAGCTATCATTACCGTATATTTATCGCCATATAATGTTCTTCTTAATGAATAACAAAAACTAGGAATATAAAATTAAATTAACAGAGAAATATCTAAAATGGGTAGAATTAGGTCTAATAGAGGATAATAAGGTATTAATGGAAGATTATCTTAAAGAATTGAGATAGAGATAAAAGGAAATGAGAGAGAGCGAGAAGTAACAGTTTATCAATAGTTTTCTACTTTTTCTTTTTGTTTTTCT
>CAZEQQ010000482.1:0-2486 GCA_964514425.1 uncultured archaeon | reverse complement strand
AATACTGTAAAGAATTTGGTCGCGATCCTGCTACTTTGATGAGGTCTTATGGAGCTTGGACAAGAATTTATCAAAGCGAAGAAGAAAAAGAGGAAGCCTTTCAAGAAATGGCTAAAGCAAGAGAAACAACAGTTGAAACGATAAAAGAACGTTTAGCTGGTGCTCTAGTTGGAACTGTACATGAAATAAAAGAATCAATTAACAAATATAATAAATTAGGAATCTCACATTTCATCTTTATGTTTCCTCAAGGTAAAGAACTAGAATATCTAAAAATCTTTAAGGAACAAATCCTTTAGATTATCCTCTTTTTCTTAAAGATTGATTCAACTAATAAATCACTTTCTTGCTTTATTGTAGTTACAATATCAAGGAAAAGTGAACTTTGTAATTGTTCTTGAAATTTGGTATGAAATCTTTTCACAAATTCTAATAATTTAGAACGAGCGTTAAAACTATCTGTTTCACAGCCTAATATGACAACTAATCGACCATAATTTTCAATCAGTATTCTATTGCTTTCAAAATCTATGGCTTTTAGGTTAGCAATACTCTCATCATGAGTTGAGGAAGACATAGTAGTAATAACATCTGAAATTAATTCATCATTAAACTTGATATTTTCATCAAAAACATAAGAATAAACAGATTTTCCATCATCCGTGAAAATAACCAAAAAAAGTAAATTAGGTAGATCATCAACATTCTTTACATAACTTATTTTAGCTAAATCGTTTATGGCTTTGGTTATATCACTTATGATTGCTTGTGCTTTTATGATATCCGGACACTCTAAAAGGTTGAGATATTCTTCTATTTTTTGAGTAAAGGAAGAAGATTCCCCTTTCTGTTTTTCTTTCAACGCCTTAGCTTGTTTTAAAAATTGAGCAGAATCCACAAACTCATTTAGAACTATGAGCAATAATCCTTGAATAGAGAGAACTTCAGGGAGTATAGGGAGTTTTTGTTCATTACAGATCGTTATAACATTAGCCAAAAAATGTTTAGATGAAGATAAATCACTTTCTTGTTGTGATATTTTATGTCTTAATAAGTAAGATTCAGCGAGGTAAAGTTGAGATAAAACCACGTATTGAAATTCTGTAATCAGAGCTAATCTAAAACATCTTTCAAAATTGTCTATAGCTGAAGATAAATCATAATTATCTAAGTGAGTAATTCCACGATAATAATAGAATTTAGCTAATAAACGCTGATTTCTACTCTGTTCGCTTAATATTCGCCCTTTTTCTAAATACTTTATTCCTTTATGGAGATTCTCCTTACCTGGCAATTTAGTTAGAGCATAACCAAATAAAATATTCACTTCAGGAGAGAATTTATGTTGTGTAAATTCATCAAGTTTGTTCAAATAATTGAGAGCTTCAACAAACCTTTCTTCTTTTATCAATATTTCAGAAATACTGATGTTAAGAGAAGGATTGATCGTAGCTATTTCGGGATCAGCTAAAGCTTGTTCACAGATTTTGAGAGCTTTAGTCAGATTACCTCGTGTATGTTCAAGATTCGCAATCTGTGAGATGATATTCACTTTCATTTCTTTATTTCCAATAACATTGGCTATCTGAATAGCTTTTTCATAAAATTCTGTTGCATCATCAAGGTATCCTTTGGTTCTATAATATTCGCCTAACAATGAGTAGGAATCCATTCTCATTGTATCCATGTTAAAAGCTTCAGCGAGTTCTTTATAAATTTCAAGCCAACCCACATAGTCAGGGTCACCTAACCGATATTCCCTGTAAGCTAAATTACTGGCAATTTGTACAGATATAAGCGCAAAGTCTTGAACAAGTTTCTCATGAAATAAAACATCACGGAAGTTTTGAGCATACTTTCTAATTCCTCTATAGTCAGAATTCATGATAGCGTATTCTATTGAAACAATATAATTACAAGCAGAAAACGCAAGAGGATCAGTTTGTTTCATTTCAACTAAAGTTTCAAAAAGAGAAGACATGAACGCTTGTGCTTTCCTTTTATCATTTACAAACCAAGCTGCCTTATAGAGAAAATACAACCCAGAAAAATTGTCTGATGAAACACTAAAATTTAGTGCTTTAGCAAAATGTGATAGTAAATAATATCCAATAATAGCAAGCTCTGAAAAGGTTTCTTGCAACTCTGTATTTTTAGGTAAAGCATTAGATAAGTCATCAGCTGAATAAACAATTGCTTGAAAAGAAGTTTTTCCAGCATTAAGATACTTCTTGAATGTAGGTAAAAATAATGAAAGATTTTCATTAATAATAGAAGAAAATTTTTCGAATTCTGTCGGTAAATCAAAGTAATCTCGTGTCAATGCCTTCACACTAATATGTACAATCAAACTTTTTAATCTTTTCAATGACAAAATCTTTTAGAAGAATTAAGAAAGATTAAGAAAAATAGTACTGATGCTGTTATAGTCGATAATGGATAGACTATAACAGCATCAGTACTATTTTTCTTAATCTTTCTTAATT
>CAZEQQ010000481.1:0-2492 GCA_964514425.1 uncultured archaeon | reverse complement strand
ATGAGATTAACTTGCTTTGACAATGGACAACTATTCTCATCGATTTTTTTAGAGTAATAAACGGAAAGAGTTTCTGAATTATTCCATAAATGGATCCAGCTCAAAAGCGCATAAAGCTGTGTTTGGTTCTGATAACCTTCTATAAATCTCAATAGTGGTTTATTTCTTTCAAGGGCTGATACAACAGCACTTGATGCCCCTTCATAATCATAGAGAGAGGCGAGTCTGTTGTGGATACTAATTAATTCAATAGCTATCAAATTCATGACTTTGTCTCTCTCTTTTATATCAATACTAGAAAGGAAAGAATTCAATTCTTCTAATTTCTCTTCAACCAATAAAGGCTGTGAAATAAGAATAAAGTCTTTAATAGTGTTAATAGTATCTGCTAGTTGCCTAACATGTCGAGGTAAATTTGATTGCTCCGTCAAACCTGCAATATAATTATCAAATTCTGTCACTAATTCCTCCGAAAGATCATGTGTTAAAGTATGAGTCTTCAAGAGTTTCTGGAAATCATTTTCTTCAACGATACCTCGCTTTTGACTCTTTCTAAACACATCAATCTTTTCTTGAACTAAAGAAGCTTTTTCTAATAAGAAATTCCTTCTAGTAAGTATAACAGCTTGTTTTGCAAGAAATTCATAGAAGTTAAAACTCCATATAGTTGAAATACTTGAATCTAGGCAATCTGTGATGAAAGAGTGAATACCGTTATCGTCAGAAACTACGATGACAATCTGATCCTTTCTATTAGCTTCCATTGCTGTTTTTATGATTTGATAATCACCTATTTCATACTCTTCAAAGTATCTAGGGCTTGCATCACAATTGATTTTTATCAGCTCTTTCAAATCTTCTTTCTCTAGTTCTCTACTTTCAAAGTTGAAGTGTTGCTGCAATAAAGGTATTTTTTGTTTGTATTTATTTGGCATTTCAGATAAAATAACACGAGGTGCAATGTAACGAATCTTCTTATAATTGATAACTTCACTAATAGAATGGATTAAGTTTCCATCTTCTAAATCTAAAAGGTGCCAAAAAAAAGAAGTATCAAAAACAAAAAGTATCTCTGTTTCAGTCAAGTTTAATCACATTATTTGGTTTTAACAAGTCTACTGAGTTAGATTCGAAAGATGTAACAATGATTTGGGAAAGAATGTTATTCTCTACCATCTGTTGAAAGAGTAAGGATAATCTATCTTTTTTATCTTTGTCCAAGAAAATCATTGGATCATCTAAAATAAGTGTCTTCGGAATTTTTAGTTGTTCAAGTAATGCTGTTCGCAAAATAATGCTAAGAATAAGTTTTTCACTAGCTGATAAAGAATAGATAGACAATTCTTCACTTTTGTAGGAAATAGAAGGAATGAGAGAATCATCAAAATTAATATCCCAGATATCTTTACCCATAGAATCCTTCCACTTCTTCTTCATTATCTCTTTGACACCTGAAAGTTTATTTTCTAAAGAAGTTTTACTATGGTCTCTAATCTTTTCTGTGAGAAGTTTAAGCAACTCAGTTTGAAATATGATCGTGTCCTCATCAGCTATTTTTTCGTTGGCTGCGGATAATTTTGCAGAAATATCTCCTTTTTCATAATTTAAATCATTAGAGGATTTCAAACAATTTTTAATCGTTTCATCATATTCATTTTCATCTAAGAGGTCTTTACAGCCCTTTAACTCTTCTTCAAACTTTTTGTCTTGCTCTACGCAATCTTCAATCTTTCTTTTACTCGTTGTTAAGAGAGATAAGTCTTGTTTAAGGACATCAAATTCTGAAAAAAAAGACTCTTTTTCGTTTATGATTAAGGTTAACTCACTTGTTATCTTTTCTTTCTCTTCTTCAGTCTCAACAATTTTTTGTTTGAGATTATCTTTAACTGTACTTAGGATCTGTGAATTAAGTAATTGATGACAAGTGGGACAAGAACTAGCTTTAGTTTCTTCTAAATTAGTAATCTTTTGCAATTCGTCTTTTATTTGTTTGATAGTGATGCTTTTTACTTGTACTTTTTCATTCAGTGCTGATTCTTTATCTTTAATCTCATTAATTTGGTCCGATTTTGCTTGAATAAGCTCTTCTAAATGAACTTTCACGTCTTTATCTGATTTATATTTAGCAAAAATTTCACGTATTTGTCCTCCATACTTTACCTTGTCGTCCTCTAAAGACTGTCTTTTAAGCAGTAATTCTTTCTTCTTTCTTGCTTTTTCTAAACAGACTTCTGCTTCTTTCTTTTCCTCATTCTTAATAGTTAACTCTTGATCTATCTCCTTTAATCTGTTTTCTAATTCTGTTTTTTCTTTTGCTGTTAACTTTTTCTTTTCTTTTTTGATAGTTTTTAATCGAGACTCAAAATAAACAGAATTAACTTGTTTAACTTTACTTGCTAAAACTTCTAAACGCTCAAGTTCAAGAATCTCAGAAAGTTCTGCCATAAGATTATTCTTTTTTCGTGCTAAAGCTCGATAAATCTCGCCTTCTC
>CAZEQQ010000480.1:0-2492 GCA_964514425.1 uncultured archaeon | reverse complement strand
AAAGGGTTTTAGGTACAGCTACAGCTCTCATATCTGGAGAAGACATGAACAAGATGAAATCAGGCATTCTTGCTATAATAAAAAAGAAGGCAAAAAAATGAAATTTGACCCTATACTTGCAAAAAAAATAAAAAAAATACGAGAATACTCGTTAGAAAAACGAAGTCATTCAAGAAAGGTTGTTAGTTGGGTAGAGGATCACCGCGCTCATACAAAGGCAACAAAGGCTATAGTGTTCATCCTTCCTACTAAAGGGTGTTCTTGGGCACTTTCGAATAGTGGTGGATGTTCAATTTGTGGATACTTATATGATAATCCTCAAGAACCTGATTTTGAAAAATTACTCAGCTCCTTTTCTGAATCTTTACAAAAAAACATTTCAGAAGAGATTGGATCAATAAAACTGTTCACTAGTGGAAGCGCACTTGATCAAAAAGAATTACCGTTAAATATTCTACTTTCAATGTTAGAAAGTTTAAAATCTTACTCACATGTCGAAGAAATAGTGTTAGAATCTCGCCCAGAATTCATCAGAGAGGAGATCTTAGAAAAGATTAGAGAAGTAATAAATTTAAACAGAATAGAGATTGCAGTAGGGTTAGAAAGCGGTAATGATACAATTTTGAAACAATCTATAAATAAAGGCTTTTTGTGGGCAGATTTCGAAAAATCTGCAAAATTAGCAATGAGTTTTGGAGTGCGAATTAAAGCTTATTTACTCTTTAAACCCCCTTTTATCTCAGAATATGATTCGTTCGAAGATGTTCTTTTAAGTGTAAAAAAACTTGTAGAGTTAAATATTGATACAATATCACTCAACGCCGTTAGTATTCATAGAGGGACATTTTTAGAGGAACTTTTTGATGATAATAAATATCGTCCTCCTTGGCTTTGGTCCCTAGTTTCTTTATGTAAGGAGATTAAAAGAACATATCCCGCGCTACGACTTATCTGCGAGCCTGTAGCAGGAGGTAAGGAGAGAGGTGCACATAATTGTGGTAAGTGTGACAAGGACATTGTTCAAAGACTAAAGGATTTTACTTTGACACAAGACATCAGTAATCTCGAACTATTATATTGTCCATGTCAAACAGAATATACTGCGTTTTTAGTAACAGAAAAGATTTCAATGCAATAGATGAATTACTTGAAGTGTAGGGAGAGTTTTTTTGCTATTCGAGTAAAGACAGGAATTAATAATACAAGGTCAACATTACTCTTCGCTATTATATAGAGGAAATGTTTTTCATCCATAGGTGTAAAAACTAATTTCTTATCCATTGGTAATTCGATTACATTTTCTTCGGGTATATCAGATTTCATTAAATCTAAAACTTGTGACAAATACATTTGAATAATTTGTAAGGTTTTTTCAACAAAACTTTCTTCTATTTTTCCATCATGGAAAAAGATATTTGCAACTTTTTCATCATGTTTAACGATTATAAGGTGTTCAATTCCAGAAAAACTATTCTGTAAACCACTACTCGCATCTTTAAATGCTTTAATTGCTGTTTCATCTTCAAGTACAACTTTTTCCTTTTTTTCGTCTTTAGCTTCTCCGAAAAATTCTGCGACCATATTTTCAAGCTTTTCTTGTTCCTTTTTTTGTTCTTCCTCTTTATCTTTCTGGATTTTTTTACGTTCTTCAATCTTTTCTTTTTCTTTCAAAGCCTTCTGCTCTTGATTTTCTATCAATCTTTTTTGTGTATCTTTAACTTCTTCAAAAAACTCGTCCATGATTTTAGGGAAAGCAGCAGAAGCTCCTACAAAAAACTGTTGAGGGTCACTTGAAAAAAACTTTCCTCTCGATTTTATTTGAAAGAGTTCAGATAGATTTTCAATAAGTTCCAAAAACGTTGCTTTTTTAGGTATATTATGACTTAAAATATATACAACATCACCATAAGTAACAAAAGTTAATTTTGTTCTTGAAAGCTCGATAGTAGCGTATTTTGCGATATTTGATTCTGTCGTAAAGGAACATAGTGCTTTGATAATATTTTCTACTATGTTCTCTGGACACATTTTTTCATTGAATATTATAGATCTATGAATATCTCCTTCAACATTTCCCAAAAAAAATCCAAAGATGGACTCTTTATTTTCACTCAAAGTTTTTTTTATTTTTTTTTCTACCATATTTATCACATTAGAAAGAGAGATTCAATAATAACTAAAACAAATAATTCTTATAAGAATTTTTAGGTAATTTTAATTAATGAGTAGAGAAGAAAGTTGATAGATTAAGGGAAGTTTCAAAATGACAGAAATTAAGGCACAAGAAAAAAACTGCAATAATCAAGAATTTCAAGAATTCGAGGAAAGAAAAAGGAATATAGTTTCTAAACGTTATATCACTCTAGCACTTATTTTGCCATTTTTATTTAGTGGGTTAGGTATGTTTAGTGCATACATTATAACGTTAGAGAGTTCTCTATTGGTGAGGAGATTTGCACTTATATTAGGAACATCTGTAGGGTTTATTATTG
>CAZEQQ010000479.1:0-2493 GCA_964514425.1 uncultured archaeon | reverse complement strand
CTTATTTGTACGCTGTCTATTAAGCCTTCAGCATTTAGATTACGTTGTAAAGTCGATAATGGAACATAGAACATTCTGCCATTGTTGTTGATGTCATCGATTACTCCTACTATTGTATATGTCATATTAACAACAGGTGTCATGAATTTTATAGACGCCCCTAGTTCTGTGTTTATATCAGGATTGTTTTTTCTAAATAGTCTTGTTACTAGCAGATTACTTGTGTTGTAATCGTTTTGATCAAATATTCTTCCTTCTATGAGGTTATAGCTATCTAGGATGTTATTTTCTACTTGGACACCTAACAGGTTAATATTGTTAGTTTTATTTAGATTAGGATTATTAACCGCTGCTACCGACCACCAGATGTAGTGTATGCTCTCTAATTCAGTAGTATAATTTTCTGCGAAATAGTTCTCAACTATATCTTGAACTTCTGTTAGTTCTGTTAAACTAGGCGTTTGGATCATTACATCAAAAGGCACATCATCAAAGAAACTATTAAGTTGTGCATTGAAACTTGTATATGTCACCATCATTGCTGATGACACAGCAATTGCAAAGAATAGCATCAGAAAGATGAATAAGAATCTTGATTTCTTTGTTAATAGGTTTCTTATACTGTATCTGAGTAACATTAGATTCTTCTTTGAGTTGCTTGAGTTTTTGATCTTCTTTGTCCCATTAGTTCTAAAAGCTTCCATTGAACTTACTGAAATGCTTTTCAAAATAAATGGCGTAGAGAAGAATATTGAAACTCCTATAGGCAGCACCAACCCTATTATCACTGTAATGGGTTTTACCACTAGTTTTATTGTTGTTATGCTAAAGGGGTTTGCCAGAACATTTAGTAGGATAAAACTTCCTATAAACGATAAGAGTAATCCTGCAAATGCTCCCATTATTCCTAGGACTGCTGCTTCTACTATGTATGTAAAGAGTATATGTTTTCTCTGCGCCCCTATTATTTTGCTAATCGCTATTTCTTTCTTTTCTGCGTGTACCGCCATTTGAATCGTGCTTGCTGCTAGAATTCCCCCTATCAACAAACTAATGAAAGTTATTATTACTGCTATATTACTAAAGACCTCTAAAAAGAATTGACGCCAATCAGAATCGGAGGAGAATGTCCTAATCATTTCAACACTCACTCCGTCATCAAATAGTTGTTTAGCAATATAGTTCGTTTCTTTTTCTATATCCAAATTCTCAGGGTCATTATATCTTAATAACACCCCATTCGTTTTATCTTTTTCATTTAACACTGTTTGAAGATCTTCTATGTGCATCCAAGATGTAACACGAGGAGAGAATGTATGTCCCATTGTCAGTACATTTCTAGCAAAACCTGTTATTTCAAGTGAAACCACTTTAGTTTCATTCATATCGTTGAGAGTTCTAATGTCTATTGTATCACCAATCGACACACTCAACGATTCTGCGCTTGATTTCTCTAATATAATACCATTTGAACCTTTTTCAGGTAATGCTCCATCGATGAGCGATATTCCACTCAAAGATTTACCATTCTTAAGTCGATCCAAATCAAGACCATCAACAATTAGTAGTTTAAGTTCTGATCTTGGTCCAATGTATACTGAGGTCTGCCACGAATAGACAGATTCAAAATCTTCTAGTTTATCAAAAGCGTCAAAGAAAGTATTTTCAACATTAGTCACTCTATATCCTATTGCCGCATGTAACATATATGATTCATATTCGTCTCTTGTCGATGATAAGATACTTTCATTTACTATCATTAACCCTGATATACTTAGAACTGCTACAGCTAAACCTATTACAGTAAATGTAGTCCTCAGCTTTCTTTTGCTTAGATCAGCCAACACTTTACGAAGTAACATTTACCTCACCTTTTTCTACTCTTTTTTCGCTAATAATCACTCCATCTTCCAATTCTACTATATGGTTCGCATAGTCTTTTACTCTGATATCGTGACTCACCATCACACATGTTATATTTTCATTATCAACAAAATATTTTAGGAGTTTGAGTATTTCCTCACCACTTTTCGAATCTAAATTTCCTGTTGGTTCATCCGCAAAAAGGACTTTAGGACTATTGATTAATGCCCTCGCTATAGCTACTCTTTGATTTTGTCCTCCGCTTAATTGGCTAGGAAAATAGTTCATACGATTTTCTAATCCCACTTTCTTCAACAGTTCTAGCGCTTTATTCTTTCTTTTTTGAGCACTCATTCCACTAAAATACCCTGCCATCATGACATTTTCCAGAGCTGTTAAAGTTGGCAATAACCCAAAAAATTGTAAAACAAAACCTACATTATTTGCCCTGAACTTTGATAAATCATTCTCCGATTTATCTAGCAACGATTCTTTTAATATATTTAGCTGCTGATTCTCATTTTTGCTTACAGTATCTAATCCTGCAAGTAAATGTAGGAGAGTCGACTTTCCACTCCCACTAGGTCCTATAATTGAAACAAAGTCACCTTGATTAATTCTGAGATTGAC
>CAZEQQ010000478.1:0-2499 GCA_964514425.1 uncultured archaeon | reverse complement strand
TATAATTTATTATAAAAGTTTATTAGAAAGATTATAGTAGAAGTATATAATGTTTAATATTTTTATAGGGTGTAAGTCCTCAATATTTTATGGCTACATAAGCCTTAGAAAACATTTAAATTAGCTATAAGAAAATGAAATCGTGAAAGATTCACAGAAAATTATCTCAAAAGTAATTATTGCTGGCGATGGTGCAGTTGGTAAAACTTCTATTGTAAACAGTATAATCGAAAAACATTGCGATGACGTTACAATGACTGCTGGGATTAATATTGAATGTGTCACATATGAAGTAGGTATTGATAATAAAAAATTAACGCTTTCATTATGGGATTTTGGAGGACAGCCCCAATTTAGATTTTTTCAAGGGGACTTTTTAGGTAAAACAGATCTCGTTGTTTTAGTTTTTGATTTATCTCGTTACAGTTCATTTAACAATTTGAAAAATGATTGGTTACAATTCTTTAAAGAAAATGCTAGGAATCACGACTACAACAAAATATTGGTTGGAAATAAGTCTGATTTAAATTCCGTCATAAGTGTAGAAGAAATAGAAGAATTTAGTAAAGAAGAATCGATGGATTATTTAGCAGTTTCAGCAGAAAAAGGAGAAAATATTAATGTACTAATAGAAAAAATAACAAAGTATGGTAAAGCAAAATACTTTGAAAATTAAGAAGAAAGTCTTTTTTCTACTTTTTTCAGCTTACCTTCTCTCACAAGTTTCTCAGCTAACAGTTTCCCTTTTTTGATCGATATTTTAAGAACTTCTGCTATTTCGGTCATATCCTTTTCGCCATCAGCAAGAGAGACGATGATAATTTCTTCTTTAGACAATTTATCCAAATCTACAGGTTTATCTTGTGGATGAGGGATATAAAATTCCACAATTCCCTCTCTCTGACTTTGTAATTTTTGGATTTCAGATATTATATCAGAAGTTTCAACAGCGCGAACTGTCAGTTTTTTATCAACAAAAAGTGTAATTGCATGTTTAGGATTTCCATGGACATTAGTTATGGACACGGGTTGTTTTGGAGATTCGATAACTGAACTCACATCATCGATAGTAACAATAATTACTTCTTTACAAATTGGACAAGAAACAAGTAAGTCATAAGAATTTGAAGACTGAGACATAAAATATCCTCTCACAAGAAAGATTTACAACTCACTAATAACTCTTTCTCTGACCAAAGATAGAATTAGAATAAAATTGGATTTGTTTTAGTATGGAACTTTTCGAACATACATTAACTTAAAATAAGTTAGTAAAAAAATTATTTATGAAATACGGGTATTATGTTCGTACAGCTTTAGCTTATCCTGAAATAAGAGAGATAACGAAAAGGGTAGATGATTTAGGATTTGATTCTGTTCATGTAAACGATCATCTCATTGGTTTTGACGCTAAACAAGATAAAAAAGAACCTTATCTTGAAGCTATACTATTAATGACAGCTTTAGCTGTTGAAACAAAACAGGTAAAAATAGGTCACATAGTGTTATGCAATTCTTTTAGAAATCCTGCTCATTTAGCAAAAATGATTTCAACATTAGATAGTATATCAAATGGAAGGGCATTGTTGTGGTTAGGTGCAGGATGGTATGAAGAAGAATACAAAGCATATGGATATCCTTTCCCAACCGCAAAAGAAAGAGTGGAACAATTAGAAGAATCACTTCAGATTTATAAAAAGCTATTCTTAGAAGATGTAACAGATTTCAATGGCAAATATTGGCAATTAGAAAAATGTAGAAATTATCCTAAACCTGTTCAGACCCCTTATCCGCAAATTGTTTTAGGTACGGACGGAAAAATTATGACCAAAATTGCTTGTCGAGAAGCTGATGGGATCAATTTACCTTATACAAAATATGATGAATTAAAAAACAAAATAGATTATATTAGGACTAACCTTACTTCTTTCAATCGTGAAATAGAGCAATTCGAAATATCTTACTTTAACACTATTACATTAGTAGATTCACAAGAAGAGCTAGATGATTTAATAACAAAAATAATTGAAAATACAAAAGATAACAAACCAACAAAAGAAGAAGTTTTGAGGAATAATCTCCTTGGTTTTCCTGAAGATATTAAAGAGAAAATGGCTGATTTGGAAGAACTAGGAATAAAGAAAATAGTTTTTGCTCTTAGAAAGTCAAAGGTTGAAGATCCTCTCAAAGTATTTACAGAAAAAGTAATGTAAAGAAACACTATTTCAGAATAAAAATAAGAAAGGTTATTTTATGTTATACCTTTCTTTTATTATTTTCTTGTAAGTTTCGAACATTTGGTCTATTTCTTTTTTCTCTAACTTGCCATGAGCTGTCATCATTTCATAGATACGTTTAGGAAGTTTTTCATGAACTTTTTCAATAGTATAGTTATTCTTTTCTTTGAATTTTAGTCTCTTTTCGTGAATTAATCTTCCTAACTCATTTAGCTCTTCTGCAGTTTTTTCAATTTTTAGTGCTTTCAGTGCATTTAGGGTT
>CAZEQQ010000477.1:0-2510 GCA_964514425.1 uncultured archaeon | reverse complement strand
AAGCTGCAGCTAGTCCTATATCCCTTTGTTGATAAAAAAGTGAAAAAGTAAAAGTTGAGAACAAATCAGTTGCCCCTATTATCCCTGATTCTCCGATACCATAAGGAAGAAGGGGGTAGCCTCTTGTGAGCAAGAAAGCAACGTTAAAACTTCCAAAAGCTTTTATTATTTCTAAAACTATAGCTGGAAGAATAATAGGTTTAATTAGAGGAAAAACGATCTTTTTTATTTTCTCTATCTCTGAAATCTGATTGACTTCAGCTATAATCTCCAACTCTTCTGGAATACTTGCTAATGCTCCTAAAAAGAGAGTGGTTATAAAAGGAATAGATAACCAAATTTCAACAAAACAAGCTGTGAAAAAAGCTCCATAAGGTTGGTTTATCATATTAAGAGATGTACCAAATAGATTATTAAATAATGAATCTCCAGATATTCCCTGAAAGAATGCCCTCCAAGATAGAATCTTTATGTAAGCTGGAATAGCCCAAGGAACATAAATGAACAGATACCATAATTTCTTTCTTTTTGTTTTGAATTGAATAAGATAAGCAATAAGGAAACCTAGAACTAACTTTCCAAATATAACAACTATTGCCCATGAAATGGTTGTAGTGAAAGTGATGGGTAAATATGGATTCTCGGCAATTTTGATGAAGTTATCAAAGGCAGCAAAAACAGGAATCTGTCCTCGTATTAGATTATAAGAGGTAAAACTTAGGATGATACCATAGAGGATAGGATAAACCTCTAACAATGCTATTGCGATTATAGCAGGAATAAGAAAATAGTAAGCTGTTCTATTTGAGTGCAGATCTCTTTTAGCAAAAAAGAAAATTAATGCCAAAAATACCAGTGCAATTATCCCTAAAGTAATAAATGTTGCTAAACTAGAATAAGCAAAGACTTCTAATATCTCATCTATTGTTGAGAAATTTATTGATTGCCATAAGACACTATCATTAATGAAAACATAATTATCAACAAAAACTGCATTTGAAGTATATAACTCTAATCTATAATCGTTTAAAGGCTCTAAACCGGTTATTTTAACGGTGATTGTTTCAGCTTGCTCATCAACTATATAATATGTGAAGTTTAAAGAAAAGAGTTTGGTTGCAATGTATTCTTCACCCTGTATTGTATAGTTAACTAATGAATAAGTGTAGTCGTGAGTAGGTAAAGTTTGATTGAAGAAGAGAATTGACCAAACATAGCTACTGTTATCTGTAGCATTAACTATCACTATACTAATTGCATTTCCTACTCTATCATTACCTAGTGCTAATTGGCAAATAACAAATCTGTCTTTTTCTTCTATAATGGAGATAGAACTAGAATCTTGGGCGGTAGTTGAGGAAGAATTGAAATAAATAGTTAAGCCTATAAGTACAAGTAAGATAAATAAAATTTTAAGTTTAATCTTCTTGTTTTCACTCATTTTATCTCTCCCGTTTGTAACTGTCAATACCTTTTTGAGCTGTATTCAATGTTTCCTGAATATCTTTAAAGTCGAGGAGTATGAATTGTAGAGCTGCTCGCATATAATCAGAATAAACATTGTAAAGAGGATCAAAAGGGAAGTATTGGCTAAAGTTTATTTGTTCTATTTGTAGGAAAACATCCAGATTTTGCTCTACTTCTTCTGAAAATAAAAGATTAACTAAAGTTGGAACTTTATACTCTTCATCTAATAGAGCTTTTTGAGTGTCATAATTTGTTAGGAATAAAACTAAATCTTTGCAAATTTTTTTGTTTAAGGTATCTTTAGATATTGCCCAACCTTTCACTTCTACAAAAGGAGAAATTCTTATATTTGTGTTTTCAACTACAGGCAAAGGAACAATACCATAATTAAAGTCAATTTCTTTTAATAGAGGTACAAACCACCCTCCATAGATTAACATAGCTGACTTCTGATTAATAAAACTCTGTGTAGCTGAGCTACTGTCCAAATCATATCCTACTGCTCTATAAAACCATTTGAGGTCAAATATAAACTTCATAGCATCATAAGATGATGTGTCATTTACAACGATATCTCTGTTTTGATACAAAGGGCCATGTCCAAACCCATATTGAAAAGCAGGCCACATATAGGGAGAAAGAGTATTCCAAGCTAATCCATATATTGCATTGCTAGGATTTGACAAATCCGTTAACTGTACTGCAAGTTGCTGTAAATCCTTTTCGGTCCAATTTATCTGGGGATAAGTTAATTCTTTTTGATCAAACATATCTTTGTTATAAAATAAGCTTATTGAATCAAACCAGAGAGGTATTGCCCATAATTCATTATTAAATGATAGACCTTCAATAGCTTTAGGATGATAAAGAGCTTCCTCCGAAGGAGTTAATAAGGACGTAAGAGAGTATATGTAACCTAATTGTGCCAATTCGCCTAACCAAGAAGCTTTTGCTAAAAAGATATCGGGACTTGATCCTGTTTGTGCAACACTTACAAATTTATCAGTAAATCCAGAAGAAGGTTGCTCTCGAAAAATAATTTC
>CAZEQQ010000476.1:0-2513 GCA_964514425.1 uncultured archaeon | reverse complement strand
TCTGTTAAACTTTGTTTCAGCTCTTGGAGGAGCGTTAATCTTTGCTCTTCTCTACCCTGATTTTACTGAAGTTGCCTATATACCAGAAGTTGATTCTTGGACAGCGTCCTATAGTTCATTTATTATTTTGCTAATCTCTCCATTGACATTAATTTTTCTGGGAGCATGTATGGTTCCTTTAGCAGAGAAAATAATAAAATCAGATCATAGAAAAATAAGACTCCAACTTATTATACAAGTTATTGGACTTCTAATAGTTTTAGTGTGGGCGTTACTAGCTGCCTTCACAGCAGCAAGTCTAATCTCTCTTGCTCGTCCTTTTGTATTTTCATTTGGTTGGTTAGTGTGGTCTTTAACATTATTAATGGATCCCTTTAACATAATGGTTTCAAACGCCAAAATTAGTCATCTTGTAATAAGTACGGAAGATGGCCTACCAATTTACCATTATAGTTTAGAAGAAAAGAGTACTAGTATTAGTGTAGATTTGACCGCATCTGTGATGTCAGGGATAGAAAGAGTGTTGGAGGAGATAGTCACTCAAAAATCAGAACTGAATACAGTTATTTTTGGGGAACATGTTGTTGGAGTAGTAAATAGAGGGATGCTGAATGCATATGTGTTTGGCCAAAGATTTGATAAAAAACTAGAAACTGTAATAAATTTCTTATTACAAAGGATACAAGATGAACCTGATCTTAAAAGACAAATCAGAAGTGAATATATTGATCTAAGTCCTGAAGGAGAAAAATTATTACTCAATATTATATCAGACTCACTTGGAAGTGTCTTAATAATGAAAAAGTAGTTGAATAGAGATAAATTTCCTCTTTTCTCTATCTATTTTTCTCCAATCAAATAACTTTTGAAGAACTAAGTGAGAAGCTAAAGGTGAGTAAAAAAACACGAATAGTTGTTTGTTTCTCTTTATTTTTTGAGTTCAAATTTTCTAAGTTCTCCCCAACAAAATGGAAAGTAAATCAATAGTATCTTCTTCATTTCTGTTATTATGAAGAACAATTTGCTTAATTTGATAAAACAAAAGAAATTAGGATAGATTCTATCCAAAAAAGAAAAGAGAAAAGAGAAGAGAAAAAAAATTTCAACCAAATTGTCTATCAATTTCTTAATCTCAAATTTCAGTTACTTTTTTATCCTTTTTATTTCTACTTCTTTTGATTAATTTATTGATTCCCCACAGAAAATTAATTCTTGGTATTCTTTCCATATATTCTTCATAATCTTTTCCAAACTTTTCAATATTAGATCGTTCTTCTCTAATCATATCGTAGTATATTATAGGGGTGATAATTATCGAAATCACGAAACTATACCAAAGCTGGTTCAAACAAGATAGACCAAATGTTATTAATATCCAACTAAAATACTGAGGATGACGCATGATACTATAAATTCCTTTTTCAACTACTTCTTGTGTTTTAACGTAACTTTTTCCTTTTCCTACCTTACCATATCTCCTGAATGTCCAAATAGGTAGCTGTCCGAAAATAGCTGCTATCCACAACAATATCCACCCTACCCATTGTAGGGTTGTACTGGACGCAGTATTATATTCTATTATTGATAATACTATCTGATAAATAATCAATCCCCAATAAATGAAACAAGGGAGCCATTTTAATAGTTGTAAAACTGTTGAGTTTTGTTTTTCGATGTTTTCAGTTTGTGTTTCCATACTTTAACATAGTCTGGTCTGTATTTATTTCCTCGCTCCGAGACTGATCAGTCCTCTACTCGAGACAAGAAAAAAATGTTTACTTTTCAGAAGACAAAAGTTGGTTATTCTTTTTTTACAAAGACTATGTATGTATCTCATGTCATATTAGCTCATTTTTCTCCTCTTCCACTAAAGATGAAGTTCCATTCACCTCGTTTAACTTTCTGCATAACAATGAACGTGATAATAAGTAAATAGATGAGTGTAAAAACTAATCCTATAATAGGAACCCACCATACTCTGTCACTAGTAAAGTAGGCAATCGTCATATAAATTGCATAGAAGATAGTAGCACTAAACCAAGTATAAGTATCCTGGAGGATTTTCTTCCTATTTTTTTCGGTAACGTAAATAGTGAGTAAAGCCTCTCTACCTTTTTTAGTAAGAATATATTTCCCTTCATCATTTTTATCAATGAACCCATACAGTTTATTCAGATGATGGTTCATATTTCCACTGCTAGAAATATTCAAGTAATCTTTGAGTTCAGAGAAAGTAGCAGGAGATTTTTCTAGATAGCGGATGATTTTTATCCTGCTTTCGTGAGAAATCGATTCAAAGAGAGTAGAAGCGTCATTAATAATTGGGTATTCACTTTCTTTTTGGTTTGTATTCATTAAACTTCTAATAATACTATTTCTATATCGTTTTTATTTATTATGGAACAAAATGAAAATGAAAATAACTTTTTTCTTAAATAAAAAATAAATTTCGAGGAACTAGGAGAGAGAAAGGAAGAAGAGTGAGGTGAATTAGAGGAATTGTAACTCTTTAG
>CAZEQQ010000475.1:0-2523 GCA_964514425.1 uncultured archaeon | reverse complement strand
TTCTACTGTTTCAGGAGATTGTGATATAGCTGTAACGTTATACTCCTCTGCATTAACAACATTATTTCCAGACATAGAAATAAAGAGTACTAATAATAAAAATATAGTTGTTTTAATTAATTTCATTTAACCACCAATAAAAAATTCTAAAATAAGATAAATACCTACAATTATGATAATTGTTCCACTGATATACTTTATGATATTTGTTGAAGCACGCATTTTCTTCAGAATTATCTCACGTGAATAACCTATCAGTATTGTCGCTCCTGTCATCAGAAAAATAATTGAACCTATAAAAACAATAAAAGCTAAAATAGTTTGCCCAAACTGTTCAATAGTTAAAGCTTGTAAAGTGAAAGCGAAAAAGATAGGTGCACTACAACCTAATGAAGCTAATCCGTAACCTACTCCATACAGAAAAGTTCCATGAAAATTCTTTAGTGATTGTTGTTGTTTTTGATGATTCATCTGTTTCTTATTGATCCAATTTTGTATCCTTGTGAATGATAGAGTAAAATTAGTGAACATAGCTATACCTAAAAGGATTAACACTGCCCCTATTATAGGTAAGAAATATCCAACATATTCTCTTACCACACTACCAACCAAAAACACTACTATTCCAAATAGTAGGTAACTTAAGAGTAATCCTGTACTAGCTGATAATCCTAATAACCCATAGAAAGGTAAACTCCCCTTCTTTTCTTCAACATTATGTGGTTTATATTCTTCCTGTTCTGAAGTTTTTTCTTCTACTTTCTCTTCATTTGTTTTTTTCTTTTGATTGATACCTAATATATGTGCCATGTAACTTGGAAGCAAAGGGAAAGCACAAGGAGAGAAAAATGAGGAAACAGCGGTAATGAGAGCAAAAGCTATTATAAAACCTGTAAAAGAAGTAATCCTGATAACCTCTCTTTTTCCCTCAATTGTCTCTTGAATAACTTCTGTTAATTCTTCTTCTGAAATCAATCCCTCTTTTTTGTATGTTATTTTTCCTTCAGAATCAATGATTATGAAGGTAGGAAGATTAACTACACCATAACTCTCCATCATACCTTGAGGGGCAAAAGCTACTGTCCATGTTATCAATTCATTAGTAACATAGTTTTCCAGAATAGTTTTATTAGTAAGAGAATCAACCTCTAAACTTATTATCTCTATGTTAGTGCTCAGTGATACATTATTGTTTATATTTATGAGAATAGGATTCATCAATTTACAAGGTGTGCAAGAAACACTCATAAAATCGACAATAGTTACTTTTGGTTGTAAATCTGTTAAATTAAAAGATTGCCCTACTAAAGGAGTAATCATATAATCGGGAGCTTCAGTTGTTGTTTCACCGACATTTTGTGCTACAAAAAATAAAACCACAAAACTTACAATTATTGTAAAAGCTAAAATGATGCCTAGTATTCTTCCTTTATTCATTTTATCACCAAAAGAAAAAAAAGGTTAAAATCTCTTTCTTACAATACTAACAGAGACATAACCTAATGTAATCAATGCAAAAATTATAGATAAAGTAGTGAAAGAAACTGTTGGTGTATCTCCATTATCTACTTCACATCCTGTTGGATCTAAATCTGTGGGAACAGCAAAAACTTCTTCTGTAATTTTTCCAGAAACATCAGAAACAGTTATTTTGATGGAATATTTACATAGTGGGTGGGTAGTTTTTGATATGGTGAAAGTAGTACTAAAATGGGTAGTATTATATTCTGAGAGAGGTTTATTGTGGTAAGGGTCGTCTTCAATCATCAAAGTACAATTTTTATCTACTAGCATTAAATCATCGAATAATAAAGTAACAACAGTGATTCTATAGGAATCCTCGTTAAGGTCTATAACGTCTATACTGATAGATTTGACCTCAGGTGCAGTTACATCAATATATTCTTCTACATCTTTGGCTGACTTTGTGGTTGAAACACTGTTTTCGCTAAAATCTTCAACAATTATTTTTAGATCAATTTCTTCCAAACCATAGATAAATGTAGGATCTATCTTAACAATTTGATTTACAGTATATATTTTGCCTTCTTGAACCAGAAACAAAGATATATCCATAGTCTGTTCATTACCTCCATCCAAAGCTAAGGTTATCGAAGAGACCTCTCTATTGTCTGAAGCATTGACAAAAATACTTAATTCATTATCATATATCGACAAATCTTCTACTTCAATAGAAAAGTCAATAATAATAGGATCTTCGGTATCAGGTAACAAATCATAAACAGCTTCTTTCATGTTTGGATAAATATAATCCGCAAAACCTATTTGCTTGTAGTATATTACTTGATCTTGATTTAATATGACCGTATGAGGAATTCCTCCAACGTTATAATCCTCTTTTATTGTACCATTAACATCTATTCCAACAAGCCAAGTCATTTTATATGCTTGACTAAAGTCTGCTATTTGTTTTTGTGTTTCACTTCTATCAACTGCAACAGATATGATTTGCAAGTCATCTCCAAAAATTTCATGTAATAAAACTAGATAAGGGAGTTCATC
>CAZEQQ010000474.1:0-2533 GCA_964514425.1 uncultured archaeon | reverse complement strand
TTCTAATATTAATTATTCTTACTAAACTTGTTTATCCTTTTTATTATGGTTCTATCTCTCGAAGTGAGTTCTTCTTAAATAACCCTCAATCTACACCACAAATTTTACTGTTTTCTACTGTTTCTCTCCTTTTCCTCCTTAGTTTTTGTTATGTTTTACTCATTTCCAAGGCTTCATCTCGTTTACATCTTATTTTGATTTTATCTAGTTTATTATTTATTACTCGTTCTTTAGGAGCTTATTCTCAAAATATTTTTTATCATAACGACGATGTTGTTCATGTTGGTATTATTGAAAATATTAAGATAGGTACATTCGATGGTAGCTCGTGGGACGGAAGAATTGAAGCTGAATATGCTTACCTATTTTTGCATAAGACTCTAGCCTTCATTTCTTCTACTACTTTGATCTCCAGTCACGATACAATCCTTTACTTGTATCCTCTCATTCTTTCTGTGTTTCAAATTCCTCTCATCGTTAAGTTTGCAGATATTTTTAAAAGTAAGTATGTAGTATCATTTGTTACTATTTTAACATTTGCTTTTCCTTTTGCTGGGAGATTATGGTTTGGTTTAACCCCTTATATTTTACTTGTTCTAATTTTTTCTTCTATAATAGCTCTTTATCCTTATAACAAACTTTGGAAGCTTCCTTCTGTTTCTTTTCTGTTATTTTTTGCTTTTGGTTCTCATTCTCACGGTATTCTGTTGATTCCTTTCACTATTTTATTAATCTCTTTCTCTTTTTTCAAAAGCAAAGTGTTTAACTTAGGCATTCTTGTATCTTCACTTATAGTAACGTTTTCCTTTTTCTTTGTTATTATTCAGCTTAACGACAAAAATTTCTTTCTTTACAATTTTGTTGAATATCAACGAATTGTTAGAATGTTTATAATGGACTTTGGAGAATGGGATGTTACACTTCAAAGCAAGATTGCACAGAGAGATATTAGCAGTTTTTGGTATCTCACACAAATTATTACCCTTATTATAATTGCGTTTTGCTCATTTTTCAATATTGTCTATATCAATTTTAATAGGCATTTTTCCTTATCTGTACTAAAAAATAACTTTTTTTACTCTTTATCCTTGCTTTCCATTTATTTACTTTCAATTTGTTTATGGAGTCTTTTTAGAAGTTATGGAACACAATTATTTCGAATTTACTATTTCATTATAATTACAGGAATTACAGTTTCATTCTTTACTCTTAGAATAACCTATTCCTACATCAAAAAGATTAGAATAAAGGAAAGGATTTTTACTACTCTTATTAGGAATCATAACTTTTTTACGAAATTTGAGAGATTTACTCCATCGTGTAAATCAATACTTAAATTTTCATTAGTTTTAGGTCTTATTCTTTTATCACAAATTACAGTCTATTTTTCTTATGTTCCTTATTCTACGAGAGATTATGATGCTATTTATTGGATTCAAGACGAAGTTTTGCCTCAAAATAACGATACAAATATTCTTGCTAGTTTAGATATGGCTAAATTGATCTATTGTTTAACTTATTCTCAAATTAGTACTTCTTGGTTAGGTTATTGGAATACTCATAAAAACAATTACAATGTCACCGAACTTATCACTTCAACTATTTTGTTTAATAGATATGCAGGGAAATTTCACGATTATTTAATTGTTAGAGACATGGATATAATTCTAGAGTATCAAACGTATGCCATTAATGTAACAATAATCCTTGATGCTTGGATCGAAGCTTCAATAATTTCTTTAGTTTATGACAATTCAGATGTAAAGATTTACGAATACGTTTACATGTATTAAAAGTTAAACTCTTTAGAATAGATCTTTGATATTTCAAGCTAATTTAGAACTATTTCAACTTAATAAAACTAATCAATTAAATTTATTAATAGCTCCTTATTTTAAATAAATGAGCATAATGAAAGGCATAATTTTAGCTGGTGGTTATGGAACACGTTTATATCCAGTCACTAAAGCTATCTCTAAACAACTTTTACCTGTTTATGATAAACCTATGATATATTATCCTCTGTCTATTTTAATGTTAGCAGGAATTAGAGAGATACTATTAATTAGTGCTCCTGATTCAATTAACGCTTTTGAGAGGCATTTTGGTGATGGTATTCATCTTGGGTTAGATATATGCTATCAAGTTCAAGAAACACCTAAAGGATTAGCTGATGCTTTTCTTATTGGCGAGGATTTTGTTGGCACGGGTAATGTTGCTCTTATTCTTGGAGATAACATTTTATATGGTCAACATCTCACCGGCATTCTCCAAAAAGTTGCTAAAAGAAATACAGGTGCCAATATTTTTGCATATCAAGTTAAAAACCCCAAGGATTTTGCTGTAGTTGATTATGATCAAGAGGCAAAAAAAATTCTCTCCTTAGAAGAAAAACCAGAATTCCCTAAATCTAATTTAGCTGTTCCTGGCCTTTATTTTTATGATAATAAGGTTATTGATTTTGCTAAAGAACTTAAACCTTCAAAGCGGGGAGAACTTGAAATTACAACATTAAACAATCTTTATCTTAACA
>CAZEQQ010000473.1:0-2533 GCA_964514425.1 uncultured archaeon | reverse complement strand
AATGAGATCAGTACACACCCATCCTCAACAACAACAGGAAGAAAGGACGAAGAAGGATGAGCAAGAAGTAGATAAGCTAAACTAATGGTCGGAAAGTAGTCCCGCTGCGTTTTCGTTCCGGGGATAGTGGGTGTCCTGGGTCACCCGTGTTGTTTGATGGTCTGGAGCAATCCTTGACTGATATGAGAACAATGAAAGATTTTTAAAAAAAGTCATCCCATAAGTTCATTATAAAAAATATAAAACATTAAAAAAAGTTAGAGGTGCTAAAACTTCCTAATTCATTGGAATTTAGTTTGTATCCAATTCGTTATTTTCTCAAATAAGTCTAGAAAATCATAATTTCCATGTGCTTTATCCTCTAGAGGTACATATGTTATATCATACCTTTCTTTCATTTTTTTCACAAACTCATCTACTGGTTTAAATGGAATAGCATCATCTATTGTACCATGTACCAGATAAAGTGGAGGTAGTGATAGTTTTTCTGAAATTAGGGCTGATATAGTTTCTTTTTCTTGTTTATCCCAAGGGGGATTTAGTGCTCCAGAGAATATAACTCCTGCATCATATAACTCTGTGTGTAAAGCGCACTGACGCCAAACCCCGTATCCCCCCATACTAAACCCTACAATAAACGTTTTACCTATTGAGAAAATATTCTTTACAATTCTAATCAGCTCTACAATATCTCTCTCTGTATCACCAATATAGAAATCACTCAAATCTCTTCCTCTTGGTGCTACAGTTATAATGTTAACTTTTTGCATAACTTTACTATATACTTTTGCTATTCCTATTTCATTTACACCGCTTCCATGCAAAGCGACCATTAGTGCATACTCCTTCGATGGATCAAAATTTGGTGGAAACACAAATGAAAATGGTTGTATTTTAGTATCAAAAGATCGAAAAGCTGCTTCTATATGTCCTTCTTTTGTAAAAATATTTCCATCTTGTTTATATTGGTCTATCAATTCTACAAGTTTTTCATATTTTTGCATAATTGATTCAGGTTTTTCTCTTGGGTCAAAAGCCTTAATCTCTTCAGAAAGGACCTCCCAATGATACTCTAAAGTTGCCTTAATCATCTCTTGTGTTTTATCCCCTTCTTCAATTGTTATATTTTTGACAAAGTGTTCCATTTTATTTAGCTCAACTATGGGTAAGTAGAAACAAAATTGAGACGCTTCAAATCCATCAATAGAAACTTCAATATTCAACCTACTTGCTTCTTCTAAGACAATTGATGCAGTTTCTTTCAACTCATTAATTCCTTCTTTTACATCAATTATGTTCTCACTTATTATTATATCCACACCTTCGTCATTTGTTATCTTAAACTTCAAGAGTGTTTGTGATGTTTTGTTTGATTGATAAGTCAAGTATGTGTTTATGATAGGTTTTGTAATAAGATTTTTTTCGGTCATCATTGCTAAATTAGGAGATTGACACTCAAACTCCAGTAAATGGCATTTCTTTGCAGATATAGCCTCGCTATCATAATGTTGATCAAAAACAGTTTGTAAAAAGTATCTATTTTCAGTACCTTTTATCTTGCTTATGTATGTACAATTAATACCTAATTGTTTATCTAATAATGGATGAAAAGGATATAATTTCTTCCAAGGGATATTTAATGTATATGTACCTTTTCCCTTTTCATGATCAATCTCTATATTAGGTATCAGTTCTTCGTCTTTCCTTAAGTAGTAAACACCATTATGATTTATTAATGTACAAGTGGGTTCACCTTTTATCATTGATACCCCATATGCATAAAACTTAGCACTACGTTCTTGATTTTTCAAA
Organism: uncultured archaeon; assembly: GCA_964514425.1. GTDB lineage: Archaea > Asgardarchaeota > Heimdallarchaeia > Heimdallarchaeales > Heimdallarchaeaceae > CAZEQQ01. Next base: position 721 of record CAZEQQ010000473.1, on the reverse strand, counting down.
GGTTGGACAAAGTTTATTGTAAAACCATTTCCATACCTCCAACTTCTATCACCATCATCGAAATGTGTATCCTCTACTTCTAGGTGAAGTATTAGTTCTTTGGTGTTAAACGAAACAGTTATGTCCACAACAGGTAACTTTTGTTCATTATAAGCGAAATACTCATCTATTTCTTTTTGTGAATAAGATTCGATTTCTTCTTCTTTTTCATTCATGTCCTCTGAAGTGAACTTATAATTGGTGGGTATTTTAATAGCCTTACCTTCTTTTACTATAATTGTCATATATACTCAAAGAAAAATCATAGCTAGCTTAATATCTTTTTCCAAATTCTATCATTAAAAAGTTAAATTTCCACGTTTATTTGTTAATTTCTGATGTTTAAACTGTTTTCTATAACTTTAATAAATTTCAAAAAAACATATAAATGTTTCAAAACCACAAATTGTATAATACAATAGAGGAAAAAATATTGAAATTTAGAACTTTGATTTCTTCTCTCTCTTCCTTCTTTAAGAAAAATTATTTAAATTCAGAAGGTCAGACTTTAAGTTCATCTCAACTTCAACAACTTTACAATCCTGAACAGCAATATCAACCTGTGGTTAAAGTTAGATGTGGAGTTTACTTTCCATACCGCTCAAAGTCATTGAAACCATATGAACCTTTTGAACCCTCTGAATCTCACCCTTCTGATCCATTACCCTGTAATACTATGAAT